>JAJDBL010000408.1 GCA_029261375.1 Nitrospirales bacterium | reverse complement strand
CACCGCCTCCTTTGGTGTCTTTGACGTTGCCGATATGATCTTCCTATTCTTCATATCCCTACCGATCGCTAACTCAATCAATCCACGTTCGTTGTCCGGCACGCCCAAGACCAACGCCTCATAGGTCCGCGTCACGCTGTGATGTTCAAACTGCAGTGCCAGTGCACGATGGGCTCGCTTATTTTTTGCCACGACCATCACGCCTGAGGTCGCCATGTCCAGGCGGTGAACGAGACCCGGCTCCCTACGCGTTCCATCAGCAGCCACCGCAATGCTCGAACGCTGAAAATGCGAGAGCAGCGCATTCACCACGGTGCCCGACCAGTGTCCTGATGCAGGGTGCACGACAATGCCTGAGGGCTTGTTCAGCACAAGCACGTCCTCATCCTCGTCGAGAATATCAAGCTGAATAACCTCTTCATTTAAGACCAAGGGGCCAGGTGGCGGCACATCAATCGTGACCCGGTCGCCTGGCTGCACTCGTTGACTCGGCTTCACCATCTCTGCATTGACCTGTATGCGGCCATGTTTGATAAGTCGCTTCAGCGCCGACCGAGTCATACTTGGCGCGCGGAACGCCAGGAACATATCCAGACGCTTCGGCACCTCCCCCGCTGTGATGACAAACTCAGTGATCATAGTTTTAGCCAGAGTTATATGACATCGGCCGTTGGCTGATAATACCAGGACGCCCCACATGAGTCGCACGCGAGGCAACATGCTCAGGGGACAACAACACGGAGAGCCACCGCCATAGATGATGCTAGCTGGGTGATTGCTAGGCTGTGAGTTTCAATCACGAAGAGACAGAATCGTCAAGGGGAAAAATCACTGCAGAACTTCTTATGTATTTCCATCTTGACACGCTTCAAGAAACCCCCCATGATTGCGGATCCAAACCAGAATGATCATCTATATTCATTAATCACAGGAGGATCTCACCATGGCCAGCAAACCCATGAGCAAAGCTGCGATCGTTGACCAATTATCAAAAAAGGCAGGCCTGACGAAAAAGGCGATGGCAGAGTTTCTCGAAGAGCTTGCAGCGCTTGCGTACAAAGAAGCGAAAAACGGTTTTACCATTCCGAGCATCGGAAAGCTGGTCCTCGCAAACCGAAAAGCTCGAACCGGACGGAACCCCCAAACCGGCGAAGCGATCAAGATTCCTGCGAAACGAGTGTTGAAGTTTCGTGTCTCCAAAATCTGCAAGGATGCGGTGTTAGGCTCAAAGGCATAGTCACCCCTGTATTTGCGACGCCTCGAGACAGATGATAATGCGATACTCAATCCTTTGTTTCACAGTTCTTCTCATTTTCGTGAGCACCCCAGCATGGGGAGGGAAGAACATCACCCAAACTAAAGTCTTTAGTGGCTCAACCACCACAATAGGACAGGACATTTCCTACCCGACGGAAGGTCAAGCCAAGATTACATCGATGCGCTTGGAATTTGGGCCTGGTGGCGAGGTCGGATGGCATCAACACCTAGCGCCGTCCTATATCTACGTCATTGAAGGAACCTTAACGATAGAGTCTTCTGATGGCGGACAGGAATCCTTCGAGCAAGGCAAAGGATTTCTTCCGGCGCTGAACATCTGGCACAACGCCAGAAATCTAGGATCTGGCCCGTTGGTCGCGTTGCTCGTGATCAACGGCGTTGAAGGAAAACGGGGCATCGTATTTCGCGACGCGGACTAGCCGCGTGAGTCACACAACTTCCCCTCACGCTTCGTGACACGCATGACGAAGCCGGCGTTCACTCCCGCGAACGCCGCAACCTAGCCAGGAAGCACTGTAGTCCGAGGAGTGTCTCGTAACTCAGACGGGGCAATACTGACCTCGCCATCGAAACGGGCCCATTGACATATAACAGCAACAGACATTGACTCTCTTAAGAGGAACCCGACCATGCATGCCCTACTGAGAAACCTTCTGCTCCTTTCTGTTTTGCCAATGCTGGCTCTAAGCACGCCAGGCCTTTCATCAGCTGAAGGGCCATCACTCATTGACCAGCTCGTTCAACAGACGGGTGTATCGACAACTCAGGCTGAAGGCGGAGCTGGAGCAGTATTTAATCTCGCGAAAGAACGGCTACAGCCTGAACAATTCTCAAAGGTTGCGAGTGCAGTGCCGGATATGGGCGCCCTGCTCCAAGCGGCTCCAAAGAAAAGTAGTGGAATGTCTGGAATGCTCGGCGGAGCGTCTTCCCTGTTGGGAGGGATGAGCGGGAACACCGTCGGGGGCCTTGCCAGCCTCACTGGCGCATTTTCACAGTTGGGACTTGCGCCAAATATGATCGGTCAGTTTGTCCCTATTATTCAAGGATTCGTGGCAGGCAACGGAGGCTCTGCGGTGGGAGGGCTTCTCGATTCCGTTCTGAAATAGCACCGCTTTAGAAGGCTAGCACGGAAGGCCATCGACTCAAGGTTGCTCGCCTTCTAAAGCGAGAATTGTGGTTGTGACGTTACCCTAGCTTCGCACGCTTGGAAAACCGTTTCGCCAGAAACGGAAAGTTCGTGGCATCCTCATACTTCCGCAACGCCGCATCTAGTTTCCGAATGCGTTCTCCGGTATCGGGATGCGTCGAAAAGAAGACAGAACTCGTTTTTCCTTCCTGACTCTTCAACGTCAATAGATAGTCTTTCAAGCCTCGAGGATTATAGCCTGCACGATAGAGATA
>JAJDBL010000407.1 GCA_029261375.1 Nitrospirales bacterium | reverse complement strand
AACTCGTCCGAAGGGTATAATCCCCGACGACAGACTAAGATTGAAATGATCACGTTAGGCGGGTAAGTGTCCGCTCATACACACGGAAAGGGTAACCAATGCCAGTAGTTCATACCTCCACAATTAAGCGTGCGAAACAAGCTGAGCGGCGACGGCTTCGAAACAAGGCAGTTCTCTCTCGGGTCAAGGGCGTCGTGAAAAAAGCTCGGACTGCGATTCAGGAAAATGACGTCGACGGGTCACAGGTTCAGGTCAAAGCCGCACAGGTCGCACTGCATAAAGCGGCGACAAAAGGAGTCATTCACAGAAATACCGCCTCACGCCGGCTCTCTCGTCTGGCACGGAACGCCAATGCCGTAACGTCTTCCTCAAGCTAACTCTTCCCCTCATACCGTTCGTGGCACTCTCGTTCCAAGGCAGAGTGCCATGACTAGGGCCTCAAGAACAGTCACGGGAGACTGTCCACCGTATCCCTTCAAACGTGAATCGGCTTCGGCGATTCTCGCGAATGCAGCCTGTAAGTCTTGAGTCGAAAACTGACTGACCTGGGAAAGCAGGGATCGTACCCGGAAGGGGGAGAGCCCAGCGGCTTTTGCTAGCGCATCAGGACTGAGTCTTTTGCCGTCTAATTTTTGTGCTAGCGACTGGACCTTCCAGAGTTGACGAAACTGCGTGGTGAGAAGTGCAAGCAGTCGCAATGGAGGCTCCCCTCCGTTGAGGACGGTCCGCATGGTTAGCAATGCGGAGGCGGGATCATGACGCCCGATGGCGTTGCAGATTTCAAAGACAGAGTCGGTAGATTCTCCAGAGATCAGCGCCTGAACATTGGCGAGACTTGCATGGGTCTGGGGAACAAGATAGGTGATCAGCTTATCTATTTCATGTTTCACCGTATAGAGGTCGCGCCCACATACGTTTGCCATTAGAGCAATGGCCGGTTCATCTACTTGTAGTCCGATACTGGAGGCGTACTGCCGGATCCAGGTGGGGATGTCCCTCAGTGACAGTGGGCTACAATCAATCACTGCGGCTGATTTCTTGAGTGTTTGAGTCGCTTTGCTGCGGCCATCCAGCTTGGTTCCAATCAATGCTAAGCAGGTCGTGGTCACGGGATCGCCGACATAGGATTGGATGGCGTCTAAGGTTGGTGCACGAAGCTTGTCGATGTGTTTCACCGCGATGAGACGACGTGCGGCAAAAACAGGCAGTGTTTCACAAAGGGTGAGAATTTCCCGCGCGTCGGTATCCTCTCCGAAGACAAGATCGTAATTAAACGCTTCCGCCTTATCGTCGAGCGTGGCATTTTTGAGCGCCGCTAGGCATGAATCAAGAAAGAACTCTTCCTCGCCTAGAAAGAGGTAGACAGGCGCAGGTGCAGTCTGTTTGATGTGTGAAAGAAAGGCGTGTGGTGTTGTGGTATGTCCTGCTGAGGCCACGAGAACGTCCTAGTCCTCGGAGCTCTTTTTGTCTTGACGCTGTTGGGCTTCGTGTCGGTCGAGAAGTTGGCCGATCAGGATATCTGCGAAAGACGCGCTAGCTTCCTCGGTTGCGCGGTCTTGCGCAGACCTATTGAGCGTGAGATCGGGTCCTAAGTAGAACGCGGCGCTGGCTTTGAACGTGTCACGCCAGAGAGGCGTCCGCTTCACCGGATCTTCTGCTTGAATAAGGACTCCCAGCTGGACATCCTCTTCAGTTGATGCACGCTGATTGAATGCGGTGGTTGGTACTCGGTATCGGGTAATACGCCCTCGGAGGACGATATCTGAACTTTCCGCGTTATTTACGATAGCAATACCTGGAGTCCTCAACATTGTGTCTTTCACGGCTTGGGTCACGAGTATTGCAAGTTTCGGTTCTGTCGTTTTATTTTCAAACATGGGAACGGCAACATGCAATGTCGAGCCAGAATGGTTTCCTACACCGTGCCCCAGATGATATCCACATCCAGAGGACACCATCAGTATGCAGAGCGGGAGAATCATGGCATACATTGCTGAACGGGCGCGAGGACTGATTTGATCCGACGCTGCTGAAATCATCGTTGTCGGAGCGCTGAATCTCATGTTAAACGACAAAATTGACTAATCGCTTTTTAACATAAATGACCTTGCGCGGAGGCTTCCCCTGTAACCACGAAGACATTTTTGGTTCCTCCCGTGTTCGTGCAACGATTTGTTCTTCCGTCCAATTCGGAGGAATACCTTCTACCGTTCCTCGCATTTTGCCATTGACCTGAATGATGATCGTGAGACGCTCTTCCTCAAGAAGCGCGTCATCGTATTTCGGCCAGGAAGAATGCAATGCCACTGAGTCGTTTCCTAGTGCTTCCCACATTTCTTCTGCCACGTGAGGCGCAAAGGGTGAGAGAAGCATCACCAACGCATCGAGAGACTCTTTCATCACAGCGAGTGTTTGTGGGTCGTTCTTGATTTCGTCGGTAAGCGGGAATCCAGATGTATACAGTATGTTGACGAGCTCCATAATCGCGCTAATGGCTGTGTTAAATTGGAATTGACGCTCGATATCTTGTGTGACCTTGCGGATGCGCTGATGGATCTGTCTGCGGAGGCCGCGTGATGGATGCGCGACCTCGCCTATACTGGGTGTCACTTGGCTGGGTTTCATCCCGTTCAGGGTTTCGGAATATTCGGCAACAAGGCGCCAGACACGATTCAGAAATCTGGATGCGCCCTCTACTCCCTCGTCGCTCCATTCCAAGTCTTTTTCCGGCGGTGCTGCGAATAAAGAAAAAAGCCTGGCCGTGTCAGCGCCGTATCGTTTGATCAGTGCTTCAGGGTCGACCACGTTCTTCTTTGACTTAGACATTTTCTCAATCCGGCCCACGGTCACTACGCTGTTGCAACGGCTGCAATGTTTCGTGTCGCGTACATCCGTGGGAAGAACGAAGCCGTGTTCTGGACAGTTGTACGTCTCCTTGCACACCATGCCCTGTGTCAGTAAGTTCGCGAACGGTTCATTTACCGTGGTCAGCTTGAGATCGCGAAGAACTTTAGTGAAAAATCGTGCGTACAGGAGATGCAATACAGCGTGTTCAATGCCACCGATGTATTGGTCAACGGCCATCCAGCGCTGACTTGCCGCGGGTTCAACCGGAGCCCCCGTGTGGTGAGGCGAGGTATAGCGTAAGAAATACCATGAAGAATCCACGAAGGTATCCATGGTGTCGGTTTCTCGCGTGGCTGGTTTCTCGCACGTTGGGCAGGTTGTGTGCACAAAATCAGTGACGTCTTTGAGTGGCGAGTCTCCTTTTCCGGTGAACGGAACGTCAGACGGGAGAATGACAGGTAAGTCTTGCTCCGGAACAGGAACGAGCCCACATGCCGGGCAATTGATCATCGGAATAGGCGTTCCCCAATAACGCTGTCGAGAGACACCCCAATCCCGGAGGCGGTAGTGAGTCGTGCAGGTGCCATGGTGCTCTTGTTGAATCCAGCTGGCGATTTGGGCCTTTCCGTCTTTGGCGGACAGGTCAGAAAACTGCCCTGAATTCAGGAGCACTCCGTCTTCTTGTGTGTACGCTTCGTTGAGCGCATCTGGATCAAGGGTGCCGTCTGGATTCTGAATCACGAGTTTGATCGGGAGTGTGTATTGTCGTGCAAACTCAAAATCTCGTTGATCGTGTGCTGGAACAGCCATCACGGCACCCGTGCCGTACACATACAGCACAAAGTTGGCGACCCAAATAGGAATGGCATCACCTGTCAGCGGGTTTTTGGCATAACACCCTGTGAACAACCCTTCTTTATTGGCCGCGGCGTCAGTTCTCGTTGTCCTGTCCTGACGACTGACTCGATCCACGAATTCGCGAACGGCTTGTTCTTCTTTTTTTCCTTTGATGAGCTGGCCTACTAACGGGGATTCCGGTGCAATACTCATAAATGTTGCACCGAAAATAGTATCTGGGCGGGTAGTGAAA
>JAJDBL010000406.1 GCA_029261375.1 Nitrospirales bacterium | reverse complement strand
TTCATACGCTGGCGTGTATTCGAGTGAATTGATTTTTTTTGCTGTCGGTTCCGGTCCATAGGGTAACTTTCCCGTTAGCATCTCATAGGCGATGACCCCTAACGAAAAAATATCAGAGCGATGACTCCCCGCGTATCCCTGGAGATATTCCGGGGCAATATAGTTTGCCGTCCCTAACATATAGGGTCGCTCGATTGGCGTGGCAATTTCCTCCACGCCCGCAACCTTCGTTGATCCGAAGTCGATGATTTTCACGGATCCATGCTGATCAATCATGATGTTTTCCGGTTTCACATCCTGATGGATCATCTCTTTCCTCTGAAACGCGCGAATACCCATCGCGATCTGCTCGACGATATTGCGAACATCCTGTAATCCCGGCTTAGGGTGATCCGACATCCACTGTCGCAGTGTTTGCCCCTCAACATGCTCCAACACCGTGTACAGAAACGTTTTGGGGCGTGCGTGGTCGAGAATTTTGACAACATGCGGACTATCGAGGCGCTTTCCAATCCAACTTTCGTGCAGGAACAAATCGATGTACGTCGCATCGTCTTCATAATTGACTGATGGAACTTTTAACAGAACCTGGGCATCCGTCTCCTCATTGACCGCAAGATATAGCTCCGATCGACGACTAGCGTGAACTTCCCGAATGACGCGATATCCGTCTAGTTTCATGCCGGGTGCGAGAGGTGGTGGAAAGGGCAATGCAGTTAGCTGTTGGTAGAACGCATGTTTATCCTGCACAGGAAGTTCTTGAACATGTGCCATCAAACTCGTCACGTTGTCGGTGCTGCCGCGGGCGAGCGCTTCCGAGACCATCACCTCACACGCGATGCTGAGATCATCGCGGTGTTGACTGGCGATACTCTCAATCTCCTCATCCGTGAGATAGTCGTGAATGCCATCACTCATCAGGAGAAAGAGGTCGTGTGCCTCCACGGGGACGGTCCGATAATCGATTTGAAGATCGGTCTCAATTCCCATTGCCCGACTGAGACAGTGAGTTTCCGCCTGCACCTGAATACGATGATCGCGGGTAAGACATTCCATCATCCCGCCACGGAGTCGATAGATGCGTGTGTCACCAAGATGAAAGAGGTGGGCCGATCGAGATTTCACGACAAGCGCGCTCAGCGTTGCCACCATTCCTCGCGATGACCCATACCGCTGATGTCCCTCACTGTGTAACCAACGATTCAGGGCACCGAGCACCTTCTGGCCAGACAATTTGACGGACCACGATTCCGGCGTACTAAAGTAATCGTTCAGGAATCCTTCCACGCAAGCGTAACTCGCTTCCATCCCCCCTTCGCTGCCACTCATGCCATCCGCAATGACCGCCGCGACCCCCTTCGTCCGACGCAGGTCAGGATCGGCAAAACAGATACCACACGCATCCTCGTTCTGCGACTTGAGCCCAGCCTCGCTGCAATGCGCTGAGGTGATGATCAGATCAGTCAAGATTCGGGGCCGAATTCGGAGGTCTGGGGTTTGGGAACAGTTCTTTCCTTCCGAAACACGTTAGAACGATACAATAACACTCTCGTTATACCCGGATCCCCGATCACTACCCCTGGCTAAGTTACCTCAATTAACTGAACCGTCCCATCCGGTAAAACTTCTGCCATTTGCCCCTGGGGTTCTTCAAGAAAAAGCAGGACGGCCACTAATGCAACAATCGCCGACGCTGCGATAACAAGAAAAAACACTTGCGGTGAAACAAATGAAAGAACCGTCAGAAGACTCACAGCGCCGACATTGCCGTACGCACCAGCCATTCCCGCGATCTGTCCAGTGATGCGTCGCTTAATCAAGGGAACGATCGCAAACACCGCCCCATTTCCCGCCTGCTCAAACACGCCTGCAGTGATAATCACGAGCAGCGCGAGATACACTGGCCACGTGCCGTTAATCTGACTCATCACGACAAATCCTCCTGCCATCCCACACAAGAGCAACGCGAGTGAGCGTTTCCTACCAAATCGGTCGCTAATCAACCCTCCCGCAGGACGGGCGATGAAATTCATGAAGGCGAAACCCGAAGCGAGCAGACCCGCCGCGACCAACGAAAGCTCGAATGTCTTCAAAAAGAATAGCGGGAGCATGGAGACCACCGCGACCTCGGTCCCAAAGGTCACCATGTAGGCAACGTCAAGGACGGCCACTTGCTTAAAGTGATACCGCTCTAGCTCAGGGGCTTGCTCGTGGAAGACCTGCCGGTTCACTTGAAAGATTCCAATGCTCTGCACGAGATAGACGACGACTAACGAGAGATAAACCAGATTGGTCACCGCCGCGCTCAGGAGGCTGACGTTGGATGGGCCAAGTTTCCACGCAAGGACCGCAATTGCAACATACATCGGAATGTTCATGAGGAGGTAGAGCATGAAATCACTGACACTCGTGACTTCCATCCCACCCACTCGTTTCGGTTTGAAATACGTTGCCCCCTTAGGCGTATCGGTCACTGAATAGAAATACACGCCAGAATAAATCAGTGCGAGAATGCCGGTCGATGCAATGGCATAACGCCACCCGTCATCGCCTCCGAACACCAATGCTAAGGTTGGAAGACTCATTGCCGCAGCGGCTGATCCGAAATTTCCCCACCCACCGTAAACGCCTTCTGCAAGTCCCACCTGTTTCGCTGGAAACCATTCGCTGACCATACGAATTCCGATGACGAACCCCGCGCCAACAAACCCCAACAAAAATCGCGTCACCGCAAGCTGTTCATAGGTCGTGGCAAAAGCAAAGGCCAGACATAAGAAGCCAGACACGAAGAGAAGAAACGAATAAATCCGACGCGGACCGAAGCTATCCACCATCATACCGATGATAATTCGCGCTGGGATGGTCAAGGCAACGTTTAGAATAAGCAACGTCTTCACTTCTTGATCCGTCAGTTGAAATGTTTCCTGGATCGCGACAATCAACGGGGCATGACTAAACCACACAACGAAGGTAATAAAGAACGCAAACCAGGTCATATGAAGAATGCGAATATTCCCCGAGAAGGAGAGTAGATTGAGCTTGGACATTGGTGCGGCCATTGTTTGCCAGCCTCCTATTCTCAACTGGCTGATGAAAAC
>JAJDBL010000405.1 GCA_029261375.1 Nitrospirales bacterium | reverse complement strand
GTCACGAATCAAGATGATGACACCGTTACAGTGATCTCTGTCCGTAAGCTATCGCCCCTTGGGACGCTCTCTGTCGGCAAGAGACCACATGGAATTGCCTATGGACCATTAAGTCGGTCCTTTTATGTTGCCAATGAAGGGGAGGGTACGGTCAGCGTAATCGACATCGCTAAGGGGCGTGTGACCGATACCATTCCTACGGGGCGGGGCGTTCGAACCATACGTTTCGATAACCAAGGGCATTTGGCGTATGCGCTGAACCGGGTTGACAATACCGCCACCATTATCGATTCGACCACGAATACTGCCGTCGATACGATTGGGACGGGGGTGGCGCCCGATGACATGGTGTTCGAATATGACTGGGCCTTCATTCGCAATGCGGGAAGTCCGGATATTACCATTGTGAGTCTCAAGCACAGCGGGTTATTTCAGAACTTCCCCGTTGGCCATTTTGCACCCAGTAAGGTAGAGGTGCCACAAGCCCATACGTCTTTGGTGAGCTTTGGCGATGGTCATAATGTCCTGGTTCCGAATCCCTCCGATGGGGCGGTCTATCAAATGATGGCGGGAAGTGTGGTAGGCCCATCGAGAGTGTTTTCAACAAAAGGACGGGGTCCCACGCGTGCGGTCGTGTATTGGAAAGGTGTGCGGGAAGTGAGCCCAGGACTGTATCGCCGTGCGTTAACATTCGAGCATTCGGGCCGCCATGAGATTGGGCTCTATACGTCGAGTCCTGAAGTAGTCACCTGCTTCGAACTGAACGTTCTGCCTGTCGTATCGCCATGACCGACGAATAGCTTCATTTTCACTCAAAAATCATAGATGGTCACATTTGGTTGTGGTATAACCATCACCGTGATCAGTCGGTCATCCTTTCTCAAAGGAAGCCTCATTGCGCTTCCTCTTCTCCTGTGGTTTTGTGTCGAGTCGGTCTGGGCGCTGCCACGCTTTTCCATGCGTGTAGGCGTGCAATGCATCACGTGTCATGTGAATCCCAGTGGTGGGGGCATGCGGACAGAGGCGGGTACCCTCTATACCCGCATGAGTGTGCCGTATAAGCCGTCGCTTCGAATTAGTGGTGAAAAGTTTACGCCGAAAATCAACGAGTTCCTTACGCTCGGGACGGACTTACGGGTGATGGCCTTTGATGATGATCGAGGTACGACAGCGTTTTTTCCGATGCAGGCGGACTTTTACTTTTCAGCACAGCTGACGGATAAGGTTACTCTGTATTACGACCAAGGTCTGCGTCGTGGACTAGACTTCAATAACTTTGAGACCTTCGCGCTTGCGCAGGTGTTGCCGTTCAATGGATATGTCAAGGTGGGAAAGTTTGTTCCCGCGTTTGGCTGGAAACTGGATAACCATACCGCATTCATTCGTGGCGGAAACGCAAGTACCTCGGGCGCTGGATCTCGTGCGCCTGATTTTGCGGACAACACTGATGGAACAGGTTTTAGTCAGCTCGATAAAGACGTTGGAGCAGAGGTTGGTTTCTATCCAGGCAACGCCTCAATTCAGCTGGCAGTCCTCAATGGAGGACGTGGAAGCACGAATGATTTCGACAATAATAAGGGTAAGGCGGTCTCTTCCCGTGCCGACTATATTTTCGATTTTGAGGTCGCACGAGCCACGATTGGTGGGTCGTTTTACCAAAGTGATGAGTCATCATCATTGGAGACGATCTACGGAACGCACTTCGGTGCGAACTGGTCGAAATTTACCTATTTTGGTGAGGTGGATTGGGAAACACTGGATGATGAGATGACTCAAGAAGGCGCAAGACGCGGAGTTCGACGCACCGCTTCATATCATGAATTGGATTATCTTGCGATTCGCGGTGTGGACCTAAAGTTAATATATGAATTTATTGATCCGGATCGGGAGATCGCTGACGACTCATTGACCCGTCTCAGCGGGGGAGTTGAATTTTTTCCAAGTCCCCACCAAGAGATTCGGCTAGAGTATCGTCATACGTTAGGCAATCGAGATATCAATCCGGATGCGGATCTCAACGAGATCATTATGATGTACCATGTCTTCTTCTGATCTTCTCTATGAGCAGGGCCTTCAATTTTCGCGTCGGGAGCCGTGCTCCTGGTCGCGGTGTCACGTGTGTCGATACATGCTGTCCTCATCACGTCGTTCGGTTCTCGATGATTACACACTATAACTTTCTCTAGCGTTTCCGCAGTACATCGGTATGTTTGTCCCATTTCACCACGAAATTACTTGGTGTTGGGACGGCCGTCTTTGTTCAATCTGAGGGTGAAGTCTGATTTGAAATGGGGTGGGCTATGGAATGTTATTCTCAATGCCAATGGTTGGCAGTGTGGCCGTCCAAGCGTCCGGTGTATTCCCACGTCCAATGAAGGAGAATGATTGCCCCGTAGGCGGGGGTGGTACAAAGGCGCTGTTGGGCCAGATCCCAGCGCCGACCGCTACTCCTTGGCGAAAATGGTCTGCTTCACCCCACTGGACATAGTCACGGAGAAGATCACTGTTGGCGAAGTTATCCTCGGAAAATCCGAACGGAACATAGAACCCAACCTCCCCGTGGCCCACGTTCAATGGAATTGGAACGGTAGGAAAGGTAAAAATCTCATTTTCAACGTTTCTGCCATCAATGCCCCAATTGACGACTAAGAACCCCCCGGGTTCTATGACGGTGTTGTCTGGCATTTGGGCGTAGATGAGACCCGGAGTGGTGTGACACAACCAAAACCCGCTGATGTCAACAGAAGCAGATGTGGGGTTATATAACTCGATCTGTGAGGTGTCAGGATAGATCTCGTTAATGACGACCGTCTCTGGATCTCCGGCGGGTCCAGTTGGTCCCGTCGGAACGGGAATGTCATTGTCTGGATTGGATGCGTTCACGTTAATATTTCCTGCATCACCACAACCGTGTAATGACGTGGCCAGAAAGAGTGACGCGAGACACGCGTACCAAAAACAACGACCAGATGGCGGCCACACTTGCATCATGAGTATTTTAGTTCCAGCCCTTTAAAAGTCGCTAGGTATCAGTATACTATGTGGGTGCTCTAAGGGGATTTGCGAGACAGTTATCTGTACGCTTGGAACGCATACGATACTATGGCATCTTTAAAATTACAAACAATGACCAATCGTACTCTATGTTCAAGCTGAGTGCCTATTTTCTCCTGCTCCTCCTCGTGATAGCGAGTCTAAGTGTTGGCGTTGCCTATGCTCAGCACACACACCATGAGCATGCTGCAACACAACCTGACGTCGCTGGTGCCCCCGTCCCGGACCTTCCTGACGTGTTTCTGACGACTCAGGATGGTGAACGAGTTCGTTTCCAGGATCTTCTCATGGACAAACTCTCGATTATTAACTTTATTTACACGTCATGTACCAACGTTTGCCCACTGACGACTGCGAATTTTCTGCAACTAAAGCAACTCGCAGGCGAGGCCAACTTTCAGATGCTGTCTGTTTCCATAGACCCCAAACGAGATACTCCAGCGCGCCTGAAGAACTTCGCGAAGGCGCAAGGGGCAGTCTCTGCCGGCTGGACGTTTCTCACAGGTTCGCCACGCAGTATCACACCCTTACTAGGCGGATTTGGCTTTTACAATGTTGCCGTCGACGACCACTCTCCGGGGGTTGTTATTTGGGATGGAAGATCCGGGCACTGGACTCGCTTAGTGAGTCTCCCTCCCCCTCACGTTCTTTTCAACGAATTACAGAAGTTTCTCGCGGGGTGAATTCAATGATGAAGATCGCTACAGTGTTCATGTCTCTCACGTTGGTGCTCCAACTAGGAATCGCGTATGCCAATCAGATGGATGATGTTGTTCAGGCTCTGATTCGAAGTTCTAACGAAGAATCTTTGGAGAGCGTCGAAGGCACACTGTTGGAACTTGGTCCCGCTGCTGCTGGTTCCTTGATTCGTCTTCTCGCGTCAGAGGACACTATGTTGCGGATGACAGCCGTCCGTGTGCTATCACGAATGGATCAGACTGTTGATGAGGCACTATTTCAGGCTCTGCGTGATGATCGATGGAAGGTTCGCGTTGCAGCGGTAAGTGTGCTGGCGCACCATAAATCTGACGTTGTTGTGACACATCTCCTTCCGATTTTGAAGGATCCCCATCCAGCAGGTCGCTCTGCTTCGGCACGGGCGCTTGGACGAATTGGAGATGCCAGGGCAACGGATGGTCTTATCCCGTTGATGCGGGACACCCAACGGGTGGTGAGAAAAAGTGCTGTGACCGCACTTGGACAGATTGGGGATCCTCGTGCGGTAGTCGCCCTGACTGCGACCATTGAGGATGATGACACGGTGAAGCGTGAGGTCGCGATTGCGTTAGCACGCATCGGTCAGCCCGCAGTTCAACCACTTGCCGCAATTGTTGGCGATAAGACACGAACCCCTTCTTCTCGACAAGCCGCTGCGTTAGCCCTACGTGAGATAGCGGCAACGAAGACTGTACCGTCAATAGCGGCTAGTGGTTCCGCCCTTGGTGTCGCTTTACGAGACGAGAACACCATTGTGCGGCAGGCCGCTGCTGATGCTCTCGTTGTGATCGGACAGCCTGTTGTCGACGTCGTGCGCACGGCCTTGTTAGGGGCGCATCATCCTGTGGTGCGCGCAAAAGCTGCAGAGATCCTTGGGCGGAGTGGTTCCGCCACTACATGGTATGCAGAAGCGGTTGATGCATTGGTTTTAGCGCTTGATGATCGAGAAGAGAGCGTCAGGACTGCGGTACGCAAGGCACTTGTTAGGATACATAACATCGCGTTTCAACAGCTTGTTGCTGCGTTAGAGGATAGTAGTGCGATTCGTCGCAGTGGAGCAAGTCAGGTGCTTGGCGAGATTGGGCATCAGGGGGCAATCTCGCCACTTGAAACACGTTTGGCCCTAGAAGAAGATTCATCTGTCCGAGCATCGATGACTGCTGCCCTGGCGATCCTTAAATCCAAACCGCAGCGACGGTTTCCACCGTTTCGCAAACAGATCCCCTAAACGAATATTTTGTTGGTAGTGAGCGCAGCAACACTCCGTTGCAGAACTGCGTCTTAAGCTTGGATTTTTCGGACGTGGTGCGACGTGCTCGGGCGTTACCGAAAACGCTATAGCAACTCGTGGCGGATGGTAATGTCTGTCACCGCTTTGAGGGATTCCTGGAACGCGAGCACCGCACGTTGTTGCTTCCGAAATAGCGTACTCAGAACAAGTTGTTCAGGCGTCGGTCTGTTTTCTGGAGTGATCTCCTTTGAGTCAGGGATTTTGATCGCGCGCGCGATATCAGCCTCCTGGGTTGTGAGGACCGTCGCGTCGCGAACGATCGCTTTCGCCTTTTGTCGTAGAATTTCGTTCATTTGGTTCGCTTCGAACTCCACGGGAGTGGTGTAGTTTCTTCTGAGAAGTTGCTGATACTTGTGTGAGTCAAAGCTTCCATTCGTGTGGAACGCCTCTGTTGCGGTAATCACCGTCTGCAGCTCTTGCTCGGTCGCGGAGACTCCAAAGGCTTTGGCCGTCTGGAGCCAGAGCGTATCCTCGAGAAGTGAATTCAGTACCAATTGACGGACGGTCTCCTCTTTGACGTCCTGGCTGATCTGTCGATACTGCTGAGTGGCAACGCGATAGGCCCGTTGATATTCGCTGAGCGTAACGGCGTCATTTCCGGCAACGATGACCGCTTCGCGAACGTCCGCTTCTGGGCCGCTGAAGCCATACCACCCCATACCTACCACGAAGGTGACGGCAATCACCATCATCATTGAGCGAAAAAGCCACACGCGGGTCATGGCGCCTTCTCGAATCAGCTTAATCATATTTCCTCCAACGACTTGGGTGGCGACCTTGTCTCGACAAAAGGTTGGTTAAACATGCATTTTAGGCGGGACCGATAAGAAAACGCAAATCCATGGCGGTCTGTTCGCATGAAAACCCAGATACGAGATTTGGCGGGCATCAATCTCTCAAACTTCTGAACAAAGTGTATTTAACGGAGCGTTTTGGTATATTGTGGACGATGAAAACCAACAGATCTCTTTGACTCAACGTAACGAGAGGAAACTTGCACTGAAATGAATCTTTTTGGCTGGCAGACGGATATGAACATCTTCGGCTGGGTATCGAATGATCTCGCGATAGACCTTGGTACGGCGACGACTTTGGTATACGTCAGTGGGCAGGGAGTCGTGATCAATGAACCGTCTGTGGTCGCGGTTGAAAAGAAAACTGGTAAAACCGTGGCTGTTGGGCTGGAAGCGAAGAAAATGCTTGGACGAACACCAGGAACGATTGAGGCGATTCGTCCGATGCGGGATGGCGTGATCAGCGATTTCAATATCGCTGAGCTGATGTTGCGTCACTTTATTCGTAAAGCGAACGGGCGCAGCATTTTGGTGCATCCGCGTATCGTCATTGGTGTGCCCTCGCGGATCACCCAAGTTGAGCAGCGGGCCGTGATTGATTCCGCCGAGCAAGCTGGTGCACGCGAGGTTTTTCTTATTCCAGAGCCGGTTGCTGCGGCCATTGGCGTAGGTCTTCCAATTACTGAAGCCTGCGGAAATATGGTTGTCGATATTGGTGGTGGCACGACAGACATTGCGGTGATCTCGTTGGGAGGAATCGTGAACAGTGAGTCTGTCAAAGTAGCGGGTGATCGGATGGATGATGTCATCATGAATCACATGCGTCGCAAGCATGGCCTCTTTATTGGTGAGCAGATGGCGGAGCGGATAAAGAAAGAAGTGGGGTCAGCGTATCCGCTCGGGGAAAAGAAAACCATGATGGTGCGAGGCCGCGATCTTGTGTCGGGAATTCCCCAAACGGTTGTCGTGACTGACACGGAGATCTACGAAGCGCTGTCAGAACCGATCGGGATCATTGTCGATACGATTAAACAATCCTTGGAGAAGACTCCCCCAGAGCTGGCGGGAGATATCATCGATCGAGGTATCGTGCTGGCGGGTGGTGGTTCCTTGGTCGCCGGGCTTGATATACGCCTGAGGGAAGAAACAGGTCTTCCTATCATCACCGTGGATGATCCGCTAACGGCTGTCGTGTACGGCGTGGGAAAGGTGCTAGAGGAAAACTATCTTCGCAATCAAATCGCTGACCTATCTGACCTCGCCGTACGACGCTGACTATTCGCCACTCTGATTTTGTCATGGACGAGTCTTGATTTGCTTGGTGGCGCTATGTGCCTCACTCTCTGGTTTCAACGTATTGCGTATTTCTCTCCTTAAGAACATTCCACACACGCCTCAGGTGGCGGATCCGTCTTTCCTTCCGCTTCAATAGTAGACCCTTGCCTATGCGGCGTTCCCGTTCGCGAACACGAAGAACTTGGAAGATCCTCCTTGTGCTATTCCTTGGAGGGCTCCTTCTCTTTCCCTGGTCTGCTGCGGAACCGCTCAACGTTATTTCAGCATCCGTTGCTGAGATTATTCGGCTTCCCTTGACAGCCATATCGCTCGCTGATCGGACCCTGACGAGTGGGTGGGCCATGGTGGGTGGACTCATCGATCTTTATGGAGAGAATCAGCAGTTGCAGGAGGAACTCCTCAGGCTGAGGGTCGAACGCAATTCTCTCAAGGAAATGGCTGCCGAAGCAGAGCGTTATCGTGCGGTCTTCGAGTTTCAACAGCATTGCCCTTATCCCACCGTGGTGGCGCAGGTCATCGGACGGAATCCTACGAATTGGCATCGAACGCTGATTATTGCGAAGGGGCGGCGTGATGGTGTTGTTGAAGGGCTAGGCGTTGTTACTCCCTTGGGGGTGATTGGGCGGGTACTCAAAGTACATCGCACCTTTTCGATTGTTCAACTCGTGCTTGATCGAGATAACGCGATCACCGCTGTTGTTCAGCGTACGCGTGATGAGGGGATTGTGCAGGGAACTGAGGATGGTCGTGCCACGTTGAAGTACATACCGCCTCTCTCGTCGATCAAGGCAGGTGATGTTGTTGTGACGTCTGGTCTCGACGATCGTTTTCCAAAAGGCATGCTCATTGGGGTCGTTGATCAGGTGGAACAGAAGGTTGCCACGCCCTTTAAGTCTGCGTCGCTTACATCGTACGCGGACTTCTCAAGGCTGGAGGAGGTGATCGTGCTCTTGGCTATTGCTCTTCCAGAGGGTCAAGGCGCAAACTGCTACACACGTGTTGATCGGAGTGAAGATGGGGGTTGATCCCACACGTCTCTTTGCGGGCTTCCGTTGGTCAGGTGCCGTCATGGTCTTGACCTATGCCAGCCTGATCTGTGTTGTGGCTTCCCTTCAGGTTGTCGGTAGCCATCGACTTGCCATCGGGAATACGGCCCCTGATCTGATGCTGTTGATGGTCTGTCTGGTTGGATTGTGGCGTGGACAAGCAGAAGCCGTGGTGGTTGGGCTCCTCGCTGGGTTTCTCCAGGACGTCTTGTCAGGCGGGACGTTATGGGTCAATCTCGCGGTGAAACCCTTGATTGGTATGATCGCGGGCATGCTTGCGCGTCCAATCATCTCTATGCCAGCGTGGATACTTCCTCTGCTGCTCGCAGGTCTGTCCCTTCTGTCGGGTCTTATTGTGCTTTTACTGTTTCTCGTTACGCGTGAGGACGTAGATGTTGTGCAGATCGTCTTGCGTACCGTGGTGCTCCAATCCACGCTTGATGGGCTGGTTGGGGCAGTCGTTGTGTTCTTCATACTGTATGTGTTCCCTCCGCAGGGCCGACGAATATGGAATCCGTAGCGAAACAGGCTGACAATCTTCGCCATATTCAACGGCGGTTGATTTTTCTTCGCGTGGGAGTTATTGCCGTCCTCGCGGTCTTACTCATTCGCGTTTGGTACATTCAGATCGTCAACGGCGAAGAATATGCCTTATTGGCAGAGCAGAACCGTGTTCGCATGGTCTATCTCAAACCGCCTCGAGGCCTGATCTACGATCGCCACCAGACTCTCTTGGCCAATAACATCCCGAGTTTCAATCTCTACGTCGTGTTGGATGATGTTGACGACCGCGACCGTCTTCAGAGTGATCTGTCAACGTTGATCGGCGTGCCTGTGGAGGCCATCCGAGTTGCGATGGAAAAACATCGTGCTCCGCTGTTGCCCCTCAAATTGAAAGAAGGGCTCACGCTCAAGGAGGCGGCCGCAATAGAGTCTAACCAAGCGCAACTTCCAGGCGTTGTGATACAGGCGGAAACTGAGCGTTCCTATCCCCAAGGGAATATCGCGGCACATATCATTGGGTATGTTGGGGAGGTGTCAGCTCAAGGTTTGAAAGAAACACAGTTTCAGGATCTTCTTCCCGGGAGTGTTGTAGGGAAGTACGGCGTTGAGCTGGAATATGATCGTATCGTTCGCGGCCAGGTGGGTCAGAAAACAATCGAAGTTGACGCCGTTGGCCATGAGCAAAGAGCGATACAGGTTAAAGAGCCGGTTCCCGGAGACGATCTATATCTGACCATTGACTTGCCCGTTCAGCGTCTCGCAGAAAACTTATTAGGCGATTCAGCGGGGGTGATTGTGGCTCTCGATCCGACGAATGGTGATGTCTTGGCATTAGCGAGTCATCCGACATTTGACCCAAATGTTCTCTCGCGTGGAATGACCGTATCAAGTTGGAATCACATTCGAAACGATCCCAGAAAACCGATGACGAACCGTGCGACGCAAGGACAATATCCACCCGGATCAGTCTTCAAGCTAGTCATGGCTGTCGCGGGACTTGAATCTGGCACAGTTTCTCCATCAACGCCTGTCGAGTGTGCGGGACGATTCAAAATGGGAAAGCGTTTCTTCAAGGATTGGAAGGTAGGAGGTCATGGTGTGGTGGATCTTCATGATGGGATCGTCCATTCCTGCGACATCTATTTTTATAGGCTTGGACATCAGTTGGGGATTGACCGGATCGCAGAATATGCATCGCGATTTGGCCTTGGACAGGTCACAGGGATCGATTTGCCGTCAGAAAAACGCGGTATCGTTCCTTCGCGCGACTGGA
>JAJDBL010000404.1 GCA_029261375.1 Nitrospirales bacterium | reverse complement strand
TCCATGAACTCCTCGGATGCCTGTACGAACCAGGACAAGATGATCGACAAGATCATCATTGTTCATGTCCCATTACTGATGTGCTGCAGACCCAGAATCCAGTCGCGGTTCCACAGATGGTGATACAGCACCGGAACGGTGCACCCTTGGCGATCGAATATAAATGTGTGCCACTGATCGCCTCTTCCGAACACTATGCCATGATCACGTTTCGCGATCTCGGGGACCAAATACGCTTGGAGCACGACCTCAAACGTCTTGCATCTATGCCTGATGAGAACCCCAACCCCATCATCGAACTAGACTCTGAAGGAAGCCTCATCTATTCGAATCACGCCATGGTCCAACTCATGGGCCAATATGGATTTAATGACGACGCGCTTCCAGCGATCCTTCCAGCACACGTGATTCAAGTTGCAGAGGAAAGTCTTGCGTCTGGCATGCGTCCCGATGCAATACCAGTCCAGGAAGCGGGACGCTATTTCGAATGGACGTTCTTCCCTATCCCAAATATCGGGTTGCTCAGGGGATATGGCCACGATCTCACGGAGATAAAGGAAACCGAACACCGCCTTCAGCATCTCGCGGACCGCTTGAGTCAAGCAAATAGCGATCTCGATAGCGCCAATCAAGATCTCGCATGGCAACAACAACAAGCAGAATCCGCAAGCCGCCTCAAGAGCGAGTTCTTGGCGAATACGTCACACGAACTTCGGACGCCATTGAACTCCATCCTAGGATTCATCCGGCTCATCCTCGACGGATTGTGTGACAGTCCTGAGGAAGAACGTCAGTTTATGGAGAACGCCTATAATTCGGCAAAGCACCTCCTCACGCTGATCAACGATGTGCTCGACATTGCAAAAATCGAAGCGGGAAAAATGATCGTTGAACCTAGTGAGGTCGACCTCGATTTTCTGTTTGAGGAAGTTCGCGTCCTGTTACACGTTCAGTCCGAACAAAAACACCTGGCCTTGGAGATTCTGCCTCCGGCTGCCACGCAGAATCAAGTCTTTGCTGACCCCGACAAACTCAAACAGGTACTCATTAACCTGGTGGGCAATGCGATCAAATTCACCGATACCGGCTCAGTCACAGTTCAAGCGGCGCTCGACGAAGACATGACGAAAATGAAAGTGACCGTACGAGATACGGGAATCGGAGTTCCAACTGATCGACAGGGCCAGGTGACCGAGGCGTTTGTTCAAGCCGACGGGGCCACCACACGAAAGTATGGCGGCACCGGCCTTGGTCTTTCTATTTCCAAGCGATTGATGGAGATGATGGGAGGGGCACTTGACCTCACGAGTCCTGGCGAAGGACTTGGCACGACGGTCACACTCACCATGCCGGTGCAGAACCCCAATGGCTAACAAGTCTCTGCAGGAGGAAAAACGGATCCCGGTCGAACAGTTGACCGTTGGGATGTTTGTGGTGGGACTCGACATCTCATGGATGAAGACACCGTTTCTGTCTCACAAACGTCTGATTCGTCAGAGCGAAGACATTGCGTTACTCAAAGAGTCAGGCGTCAAGTTAGTCACCATCGATCCCAGTCGTGGAAAAGATGCGGAGCCTCAACCGGACGCATCTGAAGAGCAGTCAATAGTGGAATGCACCCCAGCGGCACTCGGGTTGGACCCGGCCCCCCTCGAAACGATCAATCAGAAGCGCGCACCAACGTTGGAAGAAGCTCGAGCGATACGAGCGGAAGCCACCGTTGCGGTAGAAAAGATATTCGAAGGGGTCAAGAACGGAACGCCCATCGACGGTACCGCAACCAAGGGAATCGTCGACAAGCTTCTGAATAGTATCTTGGACTCCCAAGATCACCTTCTCCATCTTCTGCACATTCGACAGTACGACGCCAACCTGTATGCGCACGCCGTGGATGTGTGCTCACTCGCACTCGTGGTAGGAAATCTCTCTGGATTGCCCAACACCAAGCTCGAACGACTCGGGGTCGGGGCACTGCTTCACGATATTGGCCAGATGCGTCTTCCGCGTAACCTGCTGAGAAAGCCAGGAACGTACACGGATCAAGAGCGAAAACTCGTGCAGATCCATCCCTCACTGGGCGTGACACTCCTGTCACAAGTTGGGGGCGTCCATGAGGAATCGATACATATCGTTGCCGAACACCCCGAACGCTGCAACGGATCGGGATACCCGAACCGTATGCGAGCACCTGACATCTCTACAATGACACAAATCGTCGCCATCGCCGATGTGTATGACGCCATGCTCAGCAGCCGCGGCGGAAGAATTCCACTTCAACCGGCACAAGCCGTCCGTCAGTTATACCAAGCTGGCGTGGCAAACGAGTTCGACATGGCACTCATCCAAGCCACCATCGGTTACCTGGGCATCTACCCGGTCGGCAGCCTGTTAGAGCTCACGACGGGTGAGCAGGCAATCGTCGTCGAACTCCATCCAACTGAAACGCTACATCCGTACGTGAGGCTGATCAAAAACCAGCACGGCGAGCACTATACGACATCGACCATCGTGAACATCGGCGTCAGCGACAATGGCGGAGAAGAGCGAAACATTCGCAAGATACTGGATCCTGCCAAAGAAGGCGTCGGGATCGAAGCGTATCTT
>JAJDBL010000403.1 GCA_029261375.1 Nitrospirales bacterium | reverse complement strand
GGAATCATCCAAGTAAGCTTCAGATCATGCATCGTATTCCAGAGGGGGAAGAGACAGAGCCACGATGGTTCTCACGTTTTCAGGACATCATTGATGCATATTCAGCCTGAACCAATCTACAAGACAGAGTTTGGGGCGTTGTTCTGCGCTGATGGCCTGGAGTTCATGAGGCGCATGCCTGATGACTCAGTTGATTTGGTTCTTACAAGTCCGCCCTACGCTCTCCACTTCAAAAAGGAGTATGGGAACGTCAATCAGCAGGACTACATTGCTTGGTTCCTTCCTTTCACCCGAGAAATAAAACGGATTATAAAACCATCAGGTTCCTTCGTGTTAAATCTTGGAGGCGCGTGGCAACCAGGATCACCGATTCGTAGCTTGTACCATTATCGCGTGTTACTTGCTCTCGCTGACGAAGTCGGGTTTGATTTGGCTCAAGAATTTTTTTGGTTCAATCCTGCAAAAATGCCCGCACCCGCTGAATGGGTGAATGTTCGTCGCATTCGGGTGAAAGATAGCGTGGAATATATTTTTTGGCTTGTTAAAGATCCAATGGCAAAGGCTGACAACCGAAAAGTCCTGCAACCATACAGCGAGGACATGAAGCGCCTGATAAAACGTGGAGTAAAGGAGACCATTCGGCCCAGCGGTCATGTGATCAACGGTACCTTTGCACGCGATCAAGGCGGTTCAATTCCACCAAATCTTATCCAGTGTGGCAATAACGAATCCAACAGTGCCTATATAAAGGAAAGTAAAATTGCTGGTAATAAAATACATCCTGCTCGTTTTCCGGCCGAGTTGCCTAGGTTTTTCATGGAATTTTTAACTAATTCCGGAGATTTAGTGCTCGATCCATTTGCAGGTAGCAACACCACTGGATACGTCGCTGAGGGACTAAAGCGAAAATGGGTTGGGGTGGAACTTAGAAACGACTATGCCCAGGAAAGTCGATTACGCTTTGAGGGTTTGCCGGAAGAAGGCGTCGTGGCTCAGGGCCAATCATTTCTTCCATTTACCTGAGGTCGCCGGGTGGTTTAGCTAGGCCACCCGCATGCAATCGATGGTCGGGCCAGGCCGCAACGAATTCTCTCACCGCAGCCTCAACTTCCGGCGCCTGTAGAACAGCTGATAAGACGGCTACTCCGCTAACGCCCGTTGCATACAGTTTCGCAATGTTCGTCAGATTGATTCCACCAATTCCGAAGATCGGAATAGAACTCTGAGCGCGCAGTTCTTAGGCTGCGTTAGGGCCTCGAGGAGTGTAGCCGGTGTCTTTCGTTTTCGTGTCATACATCGGGCCAAAGCCTATGTAATCTGCTCCTCCGTGTTCCGCTTCGACGGCTTGGTCTAGTGAATGGGTAGAAATTCCGATCAACCGATCATGGCCGAGAAGTGGACGCGCGTCTTCTAACGGCAGATCATCTTCTACGAGACGTACGCCGTCGGCCTCGACGGCCAGGGCAACGGGTCCGACTCAAGAAGGATCTGCTGATCACGACTTATGACGGTGTTCCCAGTGGGATCACCGCGGACCAGGTTCTATGGGTTCGTCAGGCTGATGGCGAGCGTTCCGTTCGAAGTGAAGGTAGATCTCATCTTGCTCAATGAGTAATAATGGTATAATTTCTATGCCGTGTATGCATTCGAGTTTGATTCAGAGAAGAGTGCCCGAAATAAGGACAAGCACGGGATAGATTTTCTTGAAGCACAGCTGCTTTGGAACGATCAAGATTTGTTAGAGATTCCCGCACACACAGACGATGAAGCGCGATTTCTTGTGATTGGTATGATTGGGGTAAAACACTGGTCTGGAATTGTCACCTACAGAAACCAAGATGTTCGAATTATTTCAGTCCGAAGATCCAGGACAGAAGAGGTAGCCCTTTATGAAAGCTAAGAGCCTAGATAAAAAATTCGATGAAGGTAAGGATATTACTAAAAACCTGAATGTATCGAAATCTCGACGACCCTTACAAGAACACAAAAGAGTGAACGTCGACTTTCCAACCTGGATGATTGACTCTCTTGACAAGGAAGCTTCAAGACTCGGTGTGACGAGGCAATCTATTATTAAGATATGGTTGTCTGAGAGGTTACAGCACTCGACTTCTCACAAGAACATTCAGCCGGCCGCTGAAAGCGGTGGTTGAGTTAGACGTTGAAGTGCGCTTCTCCCTCATTGAGAAAAACTGGTTTAGCTTCAGTCTGACCACGCTGCGATAAAACGCTTCACGGCTACATCGACTTCAGGTGCCCGTAGAATTGCTGACACGACGGCTATCCCATCGATGCCAGTGGCGTGCAGTTCTGTAATATTAGTGAGATTGATTCCCCCGATTCCGAAGATTGGAATGGAAACATGAGCGCGTAGTTCTCGGGCTGCGTTAGGGCCTCGAGGAGTGTAGCCAGTGTCCTTCGTCTTCGTGTCGTACATGGGGCCAAAGCCGATGTAATCTGCTCCTCCGTTTTCCGCTTCGACGGCTTGGTCGAGTGAATGCGTAGAAATTCCGATCAACCGATCAGGGCCGAGAAGTGCACGCGCGTCTTCTAACGGAAGGTCATCTTGTCCAAGGTGAACCCCATCAGCCTCTACGGCTAACGCAATATCACACCAGTCGTTGATGATCAGCGTGGCGTTGTGCGCCGCAGTGATTTCCCGAAGCTCGAGCGCGACACGATAGATTTCTCCTCGCGAGGGTCCTTTCGCTCGATATTGAAACAATCGTGCTCCTCCGTCGATGGCCTGTGTTGTGATGTCGGTGAGGGGTATGTCACCCGCGACCTCGGGGTCAAGGAGGAGGTAGAGTCCGTGGAGGTTTTGCTGGTTTTTGGGGCTCAGTGATGTCACCGAGATGTCAGGTGGCTGTGAAATTCAGCCTACGTCGTGGTTGCCGTGAAGCGTTCTAGAAAATTCGTGGAGAGATGACCCTTGATGAAGTCAGGGTCCTGGAATACGCGTTTGTGGAGTGGGATGGTTGTTTTGATGCCTTCGACGACGAATTCGTCGAGCGCGCAACGCATCTTTGCCATGGCGTCTTCTCGTGTATTGCCGTGCACAATTAGTTTGGCGATCAATGAGTCATAGTGAGGAAAAACCATGGATTGGTCGTCGACACCACTTTCCACGCGGACTCCAAATCCCCCTGGTTGATGCCACGCCTTAATTTGTCCTGGGCTTGGGACAAACGTTTCCGGACATTCCGCCGTGATGCGACATTCAAAGCTGTGGCCGCGCACTTCGATATCTTTCTGTTTGTATTGCAGCGGCAGTTCAGCCGCGATTCTGATCTGTTCCTTCACGATATCGACTCCGGTGACCATTTCAGTGATGGGATGCTCGACCTGGATCCTCGGGTTGAGTTCCATAAAGTAAAACTTGTTGTCTCGATCCAGAAGAAATTCGATTGTCCCGGCGTTGAGATACTCGACGGCTTGAACCGCGCGGGTCGCAACACGTCCGAGTTCTTTCCGAAGGCTCTTGTCGACCGCGGGTGAAGGTGTCTCCTCGATCAGTTTCTGGTATTTCCGCTGGATGGAGCACTCCCGCTCGCCGAGAAAAATCGTATGTCCTTCGTGATCCGCCAAAATTTGGACTTCGATGTGTCGTGGTTCGGCAATATAACGCTCGATGTAGACACCAGCACGACCATTGACTGCCAAACCCTCATGTTGCGCCGCGGCAAACGCTTTCTTCAGCTCGGATGAACGGTGGACGACGCGAAGACCTCTCCCTCCACCCCCGGAACACGCTTTGATGATGACGGGGTATTTGATCTCATCGGCGATGGCTTGAGCTGCTGATTCGTCTGTGATTTCGCCTTCGCTCCCGGGTACGACGGGGATGCCGCTCGCTTTCATCGCATCTCGCGTTTTGGCTTTGTCCCCCAGGGTGGCGAGATTCGCTGCGGTTGGTCCGATAAACGTCAATCCGATGGACTCGCACATTTCGACGAAATGGGCGTTCTCAGCGAGGAATCCATACCCAGGGTGCACTGCATCGCAACGGGTGACATCAGCCGCGCTGATGACGTTCGGAATATTCCGGTAGCTTTGGATCGCGTCGGCCGGACCGATACAGATGGCTTCGTCAGCGAGCTGGGTATGTAAGGCGTTCGTATCGGCTTTGGAATAGACCGCAACCGTGCTAATTCCCATCTCTTTACATGCGCGGATGATGCGCATGGCGATTTCGCCGCGATTGGCTACGAGAATTTTCTTGAACATGGGGGGCTCAGAGTAGGTGTTTAGGTTGAAGGTTAGTAGCAGAAGAGGGTTCTATTTTATTATCTTTTTTGAGTTTTTACCTTCAGCCTTCAACCGATCTACCTTCTACCTACTTCATCCCTACGGTCGAATGAGGATGAGCGGTTCACCGTATTCAACTGAGGTTCCATTTTCCACGAGTGTCGTGACCACTGTCCCATCGACATCGGATTCAATCGTATTCATCAGCTTCATGGCTTCTATCATTCCGATAGTTTGCCCCTTGCGTACGTGATCACCTTCTTCGACGTATGGCTTTGCATCCGGCGATGAGGAGCGATAGAACGTGCCGACCAACGGCGAGGTGATGGGGTACAGTCCTGGATCAGAAAGTGGGGAATCGGCAGCCGGCTTTGCTTTCCCAGATAGGGTGTGTTCGGACGAGGGTGACGTATCACCGTGTGTCTCGCGTGCTCCTGGTTTCCCTAGTTTGACACGCGTTCCGCCTCGCTCAACTTCGATCTCTGTAATATTCTTACGCTCGAACAGATCGATGAGTCGTTCGATTTCCGCGACATCAAACGTCTGCTCTTTCGGCGTATCCTTGGCGCGTGTCGGCACCTTCTTCTTGGTTGCTGGTCGTTTACCGGACGCGTTCGACATAGGCTCGGGTTCTCGTGTCTATAACAATGACGGTTCCTATCTCGAGAAAAAGCGGAACTTTCACCACTGCTCCGGTTTCGACGGTGGCGTTCTTGGATCCACCCGACGCGGTATCGCCCTTGACGCCAGGGTCGGTATCGGTCACCTCGAGCTGAACAAAATTCGGGAGCTGAACGGTCAGGGGTTCTCCCTTAAAGAACAGAATTTTGACCACCATGCTTTCTTTGAGCAGATCCGCATTGTCGCCCACCTGCTCTGCGGCAAAAAACTGTTGGTCAAAGGTTTGGTCGTCCATGAAATGCCATTCGTTGGCCGCATCGTCACGGTACAGAAACTGCATGCTGCGTTCTTCGCAATCAGGTTCGACCAGCTTTTCCCCGGCGCGGAATGTTTTATCGATGACGTTCCCGGATCTGAGTTTTCGTATTTTCGTGCGCACAAAGGCACCGCCTTTGCCTGGCTTGACGTGCTGGAATTCCACGATCTCCATGGGCTCGCCGTCGATCTCGATCATGGCTCCATTGCGGAATTCTGCCGTTGAAATCATTGTGTTTCTCCTTTACCCAAATGCTGTATTGCTGCCCGAATGCCAAGGTGATAACTCTGCGGGCCAAATCCCGCGATTTGCCCAACTGCCACCGCGGAGATATAGGAATGATGTCGAAATTCTTCTCTCGCATAGATGTTTGAGAGATGAACCTCGATCGTGGGGGTTGGCACCGCAGCGATGGCATCTCGGATGGCGATGCTCGTATGCGTGAACGCCCCAGGATTTAACACGATGGCATCATACTCCGATGGGGATTCCTGAATCCATTGAATCAAGTCGGCCTCGGCGTTCGATTGTCGCGTGGTGACTTCTGCGCCTTCAGCGTTTCCCCACTCGATAATCTGGCGATCCAGTTCTTCAAGCGAACCTGTTCCATAGACTGAAGTTTCTCTGGATCCGAGGAGGTTGAGGTTGGGGCCGTGGAGAACAAGGAGTCGGTGCATGTCAGTGCTCATACATCTATCGATGCATCATAATGTATTCGCCATTAAAAGAATAGCCTTGTGTAGCAAGGCCTTAGGGCATCCTACTCGTTGACCGATGAAAAGTTGCTTTGTTAGAATCGCGCCGCTGATTTATGCGTGGGAGCCCAAAAGAATTCAAGGCTTTCTCAAAATTTCTGAACACTGGCCAGTTCCCCAGATGGCCACAGAAAGCAGGGGCTGTTCAAAAAGGATTGTCCAGCAAGGCCGCAGCCACGAAGCGAGAACGCCGCTGGCGGCCTTTTTCAAGAGCCACCGTGTATAGGGGGAATATAGTGGATGGTGCAGCTTATCTCGCGGCACAGCGAGAAAAAATAGATCAGTTTCTCGAGGAAACCCTCCCGTCACCGGATAGCACTCTGCACGAGTCCATGCGATACAGCATGTTCGCGGGGGGGAAGCGTTTACGCCCTGGCCTGGCCATCGCCGCATACGAGGCGGTTGAAGGTACATCGCCTGATATCATTCGTATCGCCTCAACACTTGAGCTGATTCACACCTATTCACTGATTCACGACGATCTTCCTGCGATGGATGACGATGACTTTCGTCGGGGGAAGCCCACAAACCATAAAGCTTTTAATGAAGCCATCGCGATTTTGGCAGGTGATGGGCTGTTGACGTTGGCGTTTGAAGTCGCGAGCCTGCCTGGCCCCTCAACGAATGGCATTGGTGACGGCGTTCGTCTCCAGGTTGTTCGCGAGTTGGCGGAAGGGTCTGGAAGTGTCGGAATGGTTGGCGGTCAGGCTGTCGATATCGAATCAGAAGGCGTGGACATTGATGCTGATCGGCTTGAGTATATCCACAAGCACAAAACCGGAAAACTCTTTCGCGCTGCGGTTCGCATGGGGGCTCTGATTGGGGGAGCGACATCCGAACAGCTGGCCTCGCTCACCACGTATAGTGAGGATATCGGTCTCGCATTTCAGATCAATGACGATATTCTCAATGTCGTTGGGGCTCTTGAGGATCTCGGTAAATCCGCCAATAGCGATGCCGCCAGAGGGAAATCCACCTACCCGGCGTTTTTCGGCGTCGACGAATCACGCGAGAAAGTAAAAACTTTAACGGATCAAGCCATTGCAGCGTTGGAGTCATTCGGCTCTTCTGCCGAGCCGTTGCGCGCTCTCGCAGCGTTCCAACTTAGCCGCACCTCCTAGCAGGATGTTCAGAAAACCCCGCCAGCGGCGTTCTCGCTTCGCTCGGTCGGCTCAATGTACAGACGTACGATTTGCCTCCTCGCTCGCTGTGGCCTTCCCTTCGAGAGACTCAGG
>JAJDBL010000402.1 GCA_029261375.1 Nitrospirales bacterium | reverse complement strand
GACACCACTATAGACGTGATCCAGGACATCGCGGATACCGGCCTGCCCTTTACGTACAAAGTGGCGCTTACCCCCGGAGGAACCGTACAGTTCAATCAGCGGATAGAGAACAGCAGCAGCACTGCGTGGACTGATTTCGCGATGACCTTTGAGCTTCATTCCCTTGGAGCATTTAATTCGCCCCCATCCTTTCTCGGGGTTCAGAATCTCGCGGTGAATTTTGGCGCAACCGACAGCGGATCGCTCTTCAGCCAGTCAATTTCTTCGAGCCTGGGTTCGAACGGGATCACAACCCTCGCGAACAGCTTTAACTTGGAGTTCGCGACCGCCATCAATAATGGGACCGGTTTTGATGTGAGCTTCCAAGTGGTCTATGGAAACAATCCCATCAATGGAATAGGGTGTGGAGCCTGTGACATTAGCCATCTGTTCGGAGACACCTTCGTCCCACCACCGCCTCCAGCCGTCCCCGAACCCTCGACCATGCTGCTGTGTGGGACGGGTGTGCTTGGGCTAATTGGCTACGCGAGGCGGCGCAGGCTTAGTTCATAACCACCACCAGAGCAACCGCGGAGGCGCATCGATGACGAAGAAATCAAAATATTTTGCGTTGGGCATCTTGACCAGCTTCTTACTCGGTGTAGGAACCGCTCACGCGGTGCCAGTCGGCACGGTACTGACGTATGACTTTACGGGAAACGATACCGGACCACCGAACCCCAATCCCTTAGGACTCGCGGTAGGAGACCTCGGAACCAACACGATTAACGTTGCAGACCCATTGTTTGGCGTATCCGTCGTTATCACCGGCTTCGACGCGGACGTCGACAATAATGAAACCGCGCTCAATCACGATCATCTTCAGCGCAACGGCCCCAACGGTCTCGGAATCTTCGGTGACGAGCAAAACAACAGGATCGGCACCGACGAGGCCGTGCAGTTCGATTTCTCTCCGATAGTCGCACTTGGTGTAAGCAGCGTCATTTTTGAGGGTGGAAGCGGGATCGGAAGCTTTGACGTCTTCGTTGACAATGTGTTTGCCGAGACCATTAATTTTAACGTCGGTGGCTCGACCCACGTCAACCACCTCTTTAGTTCCGCACCGGTTGGCTCCATCTTCGAATTCCGAGGCGTCAAAAACGGGTTCAGGATCGTGGAGCTGACTGTCCAGGTCGTCCCGGAACCCTCCACCATGCTGCTGTTTGGGACAGGTGTGCTCGGGCTTATTGGGTATATGCGGCGCCAGAAGGGAACGTCAGGCGCATAATTTCTCCCTAACGCCGTCTTCCGGCTCTGGTCCGTTTGCTATCCGTTCCGATAGCAAGCGGATTTCTTTTTGTACCCCTTAAGATTCAGTCCGCTTTGCTCACTAGAGCATCCCGAGTACAATGCGCCGCGTGAAACGATCAATCCTTCGTCATCATTAGGGAGACCGCATGCGGAAGGTCACACTCGGACGGACAAACGTGGAGGTGTCAGCCATTAGCCTTGGGACGTGGGCTTATGGTGGGTCGAACATGTCAGGCGATAAGTCCGTGGGCTGGTCGGGGCACAACGACACGGCGGCGACACAAGCGTTAATCCGTGCATGGGAACTCGGAATCAATCACTGGGATACCGCCGACGCATACGGCAGTGGTCGATCAGAACAACTGATCGGCAACATTTGGGGCACTGTCCCTCGGAAAGATATTTTTCTCGCCACAAAACTTGGCTGGGTGATGGGTCCGTATGATCATTTTTACGAGCCTGAATTCATGCGTCATCAAATCGAACTGTCCTTGAAGCACCTCAAGACGGACGTTATCGACCTTCTTTATCTCCACCACTGTATGTTTGGGAAAGAAGGCGAACATTTGGATGCTGCCATTCACGTACTACGACAGGCAAAAATAGAGGGCAAGATCCGATTCATCGGGTTGTCGGACTGGGATGCGACGGCCATCTTGAAATATGCTCACCGTGTAAAGCCTGAGGTCATTCAGCCCTACCGCAACGTGATGGATGACGACTATGCCACCAGCGGACTCAAGGATTGGGTGGATCGCAATGATGTTGGAGTCGCATTTTTCTCCCCACTCAAGCATGGATTACTCACCGGGAAGTACACCGATCCAACCACATTTCCTGAAGGTGACTTTCGCGTGAACGTGCCGGAATTTGGCAACCCAAAAATCATCAAGAGATGCCGTGACGGCCGCGAGGCCATGGAGCAGCATTTCTCGACTCACCCTCAACCTATCCTTCACGGGCTCCTTGATTCGCTACTAAGCGACACACCAACCGGATGTGTGTTGCTCGGTCAGCGTTCCCCCGCACAGGTCGATGCAGCCGCTGCTGTAGGTAACACCATGAGCGACAAAAATGCGGAATGGGTACGCTCGCTCTATCAGACGTGACTCCGTCACTTAGGTGGGTAGGCTGAAGGCAATGCCCCAAACCTTCTTCCATCACTCCGGACACGGAAGAGTCTCGAATAACCCGCTACGAATGGTTGGAGCAGGAGCCTCCACTTCAGCCTTCCACCCAAATACCTCCCCCGCTTCCTTGCCCAGTTGTGAGACACAGGGATAGAATGCCGCGATGCCTACCTTTCAACAGGGAGGAAACATATGGCACTCATAAAACGCCCACAAGGCTGGGAAATACCAGAGTCCGAAGCCACACCCGAGTCGACGTATCTCAACAGACGCCAAGTCTTAAAGCGTGCTGCTGGACTGGCGATTGCCCCAGTGCTCGCGTCTACGCAAGCCCAGGCGGATCACTCAGGTGAGACCGACCCCCTCGTTACCGGCAAGCAAACGAATCCGCCTGCTGCTGATCTCTACCCTGTCCTCAGAAATAAAACATTTAAGCTTGACCGCCACATAACCAACGAACGTGTGGCCGCCATGTTCAACAACTTTTACGAGTTCAGTACGACGAGCAAAACCAATATTTGGAAACTCGTTGAGCATTTCGAGACGCATCCCTGGACGATCAAAGTTGAAGGGCTCGTCAAGGAGCATAAAACATACGATGTTGACGCATTAGTACGACAGATGACACTGGAAGAGCGCCTCTACCGTCTTCGCTGCGTTGAAGCCTGGGCAATGGCGGTTCCGTGGACGGGCTTCCCGATGAAAGCGTTCATCGATTTGGTTCAGCCCTTGTCATCCGCCAGGTTTGTGAAAATGACCACGTTTATGGATCCCGACAATGCGCCAGGACAGAAACCACGGTTTGGGATCTTTCCTTCTGGGCCATGGCCTTACGTTGAAGCCCTCTCGATGGAAGAAGCGACCAATGAACTCACCATGCTTGTCACTGGAATATATGGACATCCCTTGACCAAACAACACGGCGACCCCATTCGCCTGATCACACCATGGAAGTATGGATTCAAAAGCATCAAATCGATCGTCAAGATCGAGTTCGTCAAAGATCAGCCCGCCACGTTCTGGAACACGTCGATTCCTCATGAATACGATCTCGTTGCGAATGTGAATCCGAATATCTCCCATCGTCGCTGGTCTCAGTCCTCAGAATGGCTCATCGACGCAGAGAAAGAGCGACGTCCGACGGTGATCTACAATGGTTATGGAAAGTGGGTCGCCCACCTGTATGACACCTGACCGGATGTTGAACAAGACCTCCAGCTTTGTTCTCGCGTCGCGCCGAGGCTCAACGTGCAGTAGTACGATTCGCCTCATCGCTTGCTGCCGCCTCGCTGGGAGGCCTTTTTGAACATCCGTGAGGGCAAGATGTTTAACGATTATATAAGGAACTACCGCCTATGCTAACCATGTTGCCAGATGACGCCCATAATCGGGCGCTGGTCAATAACGTTCACCCTCCTGATTGGATCAACCCGACCCCAAAGCCCCGCTATAACCTAGTCGTCATTGGCGCAGGTACCGCAGGACTTGTCACGGCAATAGGTGCGGCGGGACTCGGAGCACACGTCGCGTTGATTGAAAAGCACTATATGGGTGGCGATTGCTTAAATGTTGGATGCGTGCCATCCAAGGGTCTTATTCGCGCATCACGCGCGTGGGCTGACGTGCGCAATGCTGGGGAATTCGGGGTCACGATTCCGGATGGAGTGAAATACGATTTCGGTTCCGCTATGGAGCGAATGCGGAAAATTCGTGCACAGATCAGCAGTAATGATTCGGCTTCACGCTTTCAAAGCCTTGGCGTGGATGTGTTCCTTGGTACAGGTCGATTCACCGGATCAAATACAATCGATGTTGACGGAACCACGCTCTCCTTCAAACGAGCTGTCATTGCCACCGGCGCACGTGCGGCCGCGTTTCCCATCCCTGGTTTGGCAGAAACAGGATACCTCACAAACGAAACGATCTTTTCACTCACGGAGCTTCCTACACGCTTAGCTGTGATTGGCGCGGGCGCCATCGGATGCGAAATGGCGCAATCATTCGCCCGCTTTGGAAGCACCGTAACGGTATTCGAGAAGGAATGCCGCATTCTTCCTCGCGATGACTATGACGGGGCGGATATCGTCAAGAAAGCCATTGCTCGCGATGGCGTTCACTTTACCTGTAACGCCAACATTCTGAACGTTGAATCCCGAGGATCGGAAAAGGTCATCCACTATGAAGCAGACGGGAACACGACAGAAGTCGTCGCAGACGAGATTTTGATGAGCATTGGCCGTGCGCCCAATGTCGAAGATCTCAATCTTGATGAGGTCGGTGTCGCCTATAACCCACGGATCGGCGTGACCGTCAACGAGCGGTTACAAACAACCAACCCGAAGATTTTCGCGGCGGGGGATATTTGTTTTCCCTACAAATTCACCCATAGCGCGGACGCCATGGCCCGTATCGTGATTGCGAACACCCTCTTTCACGGCCGCCAGAAAACAAGTGCACTCACCATCCCCTGGTGCACCTATACTGAACCTGAAATTGCGCATGTCGGACTTCGCGCAGAAGACGCCCAGGCAAAAGGGCATCACGTACAAACCTTTACCTGGCAACTCGAAGAGAATGATCGCGCACTGCTCGACGGAGAAACCGAAGGATTCGCGCGAGTGCATGTGCAGGAAGGGACGGACAAGATCCTTGGTGCCACAATTGTCGCCGCACATGCCGGAGACATGATTAACGAAATCACCCTCGCGATGGCCAATGGTCTCGGCATGGGTGCCATCGCGAAAACGATCCACCCCTACCCCACACAGGCTGAAATCATCAAACGCCTTGGCGATGCCTACAACAAAACGCGGCTGACGCCAATGGTCAAATCCTTGTTCACACGCTGGCTTGCCTGGACTCGGTAACACATCCATGCCTTATACGGAAGAGTGTCTTCGGTTTCTGGGAGAGGAAGGCGAGATTCCCGCATGCCTTCAGACGCCGGAATCAATCGAGGAGATATCGCGTTCTAGAAATCAACGTGGAAGCTGAACGTTCCCATATGGTAAATTGATTTATAGCGTCCATCGACCGTTGGATTGAGATTCCCCCGAACCGTGCGCGGTTCAAAGAGAAATACTTGATACGAGAGGTCTAAACCAATCGCATCTCGCGTGAACGCCCCGTCACCCTCACCACTACATCGAAAGAGCCCTAGAAATTTCCCGGTTCCTTTGCAGAGAAAGCCCGCCCCCACGGAAATCAGATTACTATCGGCATCAGGAACGGCTGGATCAAACGTTTGATCTGGAACCGGACTCGTAAAATTCCCGTATCCCCCACGGAGCGCGACCTCCCAGTCAGGCAACCGATCCACCTGCAGCATCTTGTATTCCGTTCCCAGCATGATGGATGTTGTATTGCTCCAATCACGAGGCGAGGCAAATGTCGCACCGCTATCTAAACGTACATCAAGATTCTTGATCGACTGCCATCCCGTCACATCCACATCAAGTTCAAGCTTCCATTCCTTTTCTTCATTTCGTATCGGCCAGACACCGATTCCTCCACTAAACACTTGCGGCAGCACCAGCGTCGTCGTTGCTCCATCAACACGACTGCCAGCGAGGAGAAATTCGCCATCAAGCTGAAGGGTGACCTGACTTCGATACACCAGACCAATGTTCGCGATCGGCTTCCCGGCACTATTCCGTAACGGTGTGTACATGAGGCTAACATTAAATCCCGCCGCCGTATCCGAGCCATTGATCTCTGCCGGTGTCAGTGTCCCTCCTGCTCCCGGTACGTTGGACTGGAGCTCAGTCTGCCCTTCTCCCAAAAACCCCGCAAAAGTATAGATGTCAGCTCCAAGTCCGAGGGAGAGAAAGTCGTTCACTTTGTATGCAAGTGTGGGCTTGATATCAATGAGCGGAAGACTTGCGAATGTCCGCGCCGTAGAAAACGGACCATCGTCTGGGAAGTCGGTCAGCGTTCCGAATGGCGACGTGGCCCCCACACCAGCGGTGAACCCACGGAGTTGCGTCAACCCTAGATCTTCCAGATTGGCGGTGATGTACATGAAACTGGGAGGTGGGTACGCCACCACTCCGTCAAAATCCCCAGATATCGTGGTACCGTCTGGCCCGGTGTAATCAAGACCCCCATTGAGGAATGAGGCGCCAGCATACATTTGTATACCAGAAAGTTGTGTCATTCCTGCTGGATTATAGTAAAGAGCCGACGCGTCATCCGCTTGCGCTGTAAAGGCATTGGCCTGCGCAGCCGCCGAGCCGCCATGATCCAAGATTCGGAACGCCTGGGCGTTCACTACCGATGACACGGTAAGCATGAGCAGCATCGCGTTTGCGATGGCAAAGCCCCATACGCGTAGCTTCATACTATTTTACCCCTCCTTTGACGTGGAGTATGCCGTTTACCCTTTCTTACCCAACGCTCGGTCCAAATTAAATGCGGCACTGATCAACGCGAGGTGGGTGAACGCTTGTGGGAAGTTTCCGAGAGCCTCACCACGGGTGCCTGTCTCTTCCGCATATAAACCGAGATGATTAGCATACCCGAGCACCTGTTCAAACATGTAGCGTGCATGCTGCAAATATTTAGGGTCATGCCGTCCGGCACGGGTTAAGGCCTCAACCAGCCAAAAGGTGCAGATGTTAAAGGTCCCTTCTTCGCCATCCAAACCATCCTTGGTTTCACCAATGTTGTATCGATACACGAGGCTGTCCGCAACAAGACCGCCTTCTTCTGGTGACTTCAAAATGGCATCCAATGTCTTCATCATGCGCGGGTCATTGGGTGAGAGAAAAAAGACCAGCGGCATCATCAAGTTGGATGCATCGAGAGAATCGCTCCCGTAATGTTGAACAAACGCTTGCCGATCCTGATTCCATCCCTTACTCATCACTTCTTCATAGATCGCGTCGCGCACGCTCAACCACCGATCACGATCGGCTGGAAACGACCGCTTATCGGCCAATCGCAGGCCGCGATCCACAGCCACCCAGCACATGAGTTTTGAATAGGTAAACTGCTGTCGTCCACCACGCACTTCCCATATGCCTTCGTCAGCACGCTGCCAGTTATCACACACCCAGTTGATGAGTTGCCGAAGGTGCCGCCACAAGTCGTATGAGATGGGAGTTCCGTATTTGTTATAGAGGTACACGGAATCCATCAGTTCTCCGTAGATGTCGAGCTGTAGCTGTCCCGCGGCGCCATTACCTATTCTGACTGGGCGTGAGCCTTTGTAGCCATCTAAGTGATCGAGCGTCGCTTCTTCGAGTTCTTTCGTTCCGTCCAAGGCATACATAATCTGAAGCGCGCCGTCTTCGGTCAGATCTTTGCAACGGTCTTCCAACCAACCCATGAAACGTGTCGCTTCATCGGTAAATCCAATACGTAGCAGGCCGTACAGGGTGAACGCAGCATCGCGAATCCAGGTAAAGCGATAGTCCCAGTTTCGTTCCCCACCTATCCCCTCTGGGAGACTCGTCGTTGGAGAAGCCACAATAGCTCCAGTCGGTTCAAACGTAAGCAGCTTTAGGGCAAGGGCCGACCGATGCACCATCTCGCGCCAACGACCAGCATAGGTACAGCGCGCTAACCAACGGCGCCAATACTCGATGGTGTGGGTGAACAATGCTTCCCCTTGCTGCGCCTCAAACGGTAACGGTGGCTTCCCACCACACTCACAAGCATGTAACGCAAAAATTGCCACCTCTCCCGGGTGGAGCACGAATTCGCCCGTGACCATATTCTCCTGCTCACTCAACGGAATCGGAGATGACAGCCAGAGGCTCAGGTCTGAGGAGTCGAACCGTGCTCCTTCAGGAAAGACTGTGGTGGTATGTGGATCACGAGCGTAATTAAAAGAGGGGTGACATTGCACTCGGAACCGCATTGATCCACGCGCAACATGGACGCTCCGGATGAGGGTGTGATAGCCAGGGTCCCCTTTAGACAAACCAACGGGCATAAAATCACTCACCTCTCCAACTCCGTCAGACGAGAGAAATCGCGTGATGAGCACATTGGTATCCGGCCAATAGAACTGCTTGTGAATGACGGAGTCCTCACTGGCGGGTGCAATGCGAAACCGCCCACCCTTTTCATCATCAAGAATCGAACAGAAAATACTAGGGGAATCGAAATGCGGGAAACACATCCAGTCGATCGAACCATTCAATCCGACAAGTGCGGCTGTATGCATGTTTCCAATCAAGCCGTAGTTTTCGATTGGTTGATAGTTCATAGATAACTCAGGCGCTTAGGCTGAAGGTTACAGTAGATAAACCGTTTAATATTATCCCACACACCGTTTGTGCCCCTCCTTGCCAGTGGATTCTTCGATCGAGCTCGGTCGGTTGAGTCTCTTCTCAACCTTCAGCCTTCTACCTTCGGTCTATCCCCCTGCGTGCGTACCTTCACGCATGTCCTTCTTCCTCGGTCGTCGCAATACGCCGAAGCACCGCATAGTCGTTCTGCCGAATGTCGTCGGCAAGTTCGTTGGCATACGACTCCGTACGTCCAAGTCGAAGCAACGCCTCCCTACCAAGTTGAAGGCTGACTTCCACATGCTCAGGGACGGTAAAGTTCGCGCCTAACGACAGCAACTTTTCGCTATGGGCGAGATCAAATGTCCTGGCTTGAATCGGCACGCCTGGATAGAGTAAGCGAATCGCGGATACCGCACGTTCGGCCGCGTCACGGTTGTCCATCGTCACAATGACAAGTTTTGCGTGCCCCGCGCCAGCTGCTTGCAGGACACTCGACTTGCTCGCATCTCCGTAGAACGCATGGAACCCTCGTGCGCGTCCACTTTCGATCGCTTTGGTATTGATATCGAGCGCGAGATATGGAACATCGCTGTTCTTTAACATTAACGCAACCGTCTCCCCGACTCTGCCAAATCCCGCGATCAACACATGGTGCTCTGACTCTCCCGGCAGGCCTTCCTCCATATCAGGCCCCGTGGTCCCCGCGAGCCGATTCGCGATGCGGGTAGAGATCGCGTCAAGGAACGGGGTCAACGCCATGGTCATCGCAATCAGCAGCAACAAATGTTTAAACAATTCTTCATCCATCACGCTATGGGCAATAGCCGCACCAAAGAGTACAAACCCAAACTCACCGGCTTGTGGAAGCAAAAGCGACACACGCAAAGCTGAAATTCCTGTATAGCCAGCGAGGCGACAGAGCACATACAGCGTCAGGGCTTTGATCACAAGAATACCCATCGCATGTCCAAATACGACGAGGCCGTTTTCCATCATGAGACCGAAGTCAACAGACATCCCGACGGCCATGAAGAACAATCCCAACAAGAACTCGCGAAGTGGCTGAATCACCGCCTCTATCTGATGTCGATATTCAGAATCCGAAAGAAGAAGGCCGACGAGAAAGGCACCCAAGGCCATAGACAGATTGACTTGCTCCATGAGCCACGCTGCACCGAGCACGGTGATCGTCGCAATACCTGCAAACGAGCCGGTATTACCGCTGGTAGCCATCAGGCGAAATATGCGAGGGAGCGCAAAACGCCCAAAGGCGATCACACCCAAAATCATGATCGCCGCTTTGAGCATCCCAACCCACATGGGATCGCCTTCTCCGCGGGTCATCGTTCCCATAAAGGGAACGATCGCCAACATTGGGACCACCGCCAAATCTTGCATAAGGAGGATGCCAAAAGAGGCGCGACCGTGCCGGGTTCCCATTTCGCCCTTTTCGGTCAAAATTTGTAGTCCGAAGGCGGTGGAGGACATCGCGAGGCCAAATCCCACGACGAGAGCGATATTCCACGGCACGTTGAACGCCCAAGCATAAACGGCGATCAAGCCGCCGGTCACCATCACCTGGGAACCGCCAAGGCCAAACACTAACCGTCGGATTCCCCATAGTTTTTCCAAACGGAGTTCGAGACCGATAAGGAATAGGAGAAACACGACACCGAATTCAGAGAAGTGGCGAATGGTCTCCACCTCAGTCGTGATCTTCAGTCCCCACGGACCGACAACGACTCCGGCGGTAAGAAACCCGATGACAGACCCCAGTCCAAGCCATCGAAAGAATGGCACTGAGACTGCCGCAGCCAACATGAGCACGACGACGGCTAAAAGAAGATCTTCTTGATGCATTACTTAGGCCTCGGCACGGAGCACAATGTGAAAAACAGGTTTGCGTTCATGAAGACACAGATCCGCGCTCCATCACTCAGACGGGTGGACAGTCGTGGCAGTATATGTGGTCATGCCCTGAAATGGAAGACGAGATACGATGTGGAGAAGGCTCTATATCCGACTCAAATAACGGGCCAATGCAGGCGTCATTTTCTCCCGGAATCCATCCTTCTGTTTTACTAGAAATAACACCGCAAGATCTTCGCGAACGGCAACGTCGTATCCGCGTTCAGGGCCTAGCACCATCAATCCGGTTGCGAGCGCGTCGGCATCCATCGCGCTTGTGCTGATCACAGTGACAGAGGCTAAGCGATGCACAATAGGCTTTCCAGTATTCGGATTTATGGTGTGAGAAAATCTCTGTCCATGGCGCTCGATATAGTTTCGGTAGTCGCCAGAAGTCGCGATGGCACGATTCCGCAACGGGATACGTCGATATGCTTCTCGTACAAGTGGCATCGGACGTTCAATGACCACCTCCCACGGCGTACCCCTGACACTAGAACCTAGAGAGCGCAGTTCGCCACCGATCTCAACCAGATAATTGCCTATTTCAAGAGACTCCAGATATGCAGCGACCTCGTCCACTGCATACCCCTTGGCGATGGCCGAAAGATCAACGTACAGCGCAGGCACGTCTTTCCTAACAGCTGGAGGCGATGATTGGGCATGAAGATGCTGATATCCAACTCCACGCATCGCGTCTGCAATCGCGTTGTTCGAGGGAACGAGCACCGTCGGAATGGATGGGCCAAAACCCCAAAGATTTACCAGCCTCCCAACAGTCACATCAAACGCTCCGGCCGTCAGGCGGCTTATCCGTAACGAGGCATCGATGACATCGTACAGGCCGGGGGAAACATCTACCCATTCGGTTGAATGATTCTGATTGAAAAGAGAGAGTTCAGAGTCTCCGAGGTACGTAGACATTTCGTTACTGATACCAACAAGCAACTGGTCAATGTCACGTTGCAGAGTGTGAAGATCAAGATCGGCGGGAACACGGGTCAAGGTGATGGTATAGGTTGTCCCCATCGTCGGGCCGGTCAGCACCAACGGGATATCCATAGTCCCCAGTCGCGTCGTACAGGCGGTCAACGTCACGAGAATGCATAGCACTATGTTGGGGAACCAGTTTATCATGGCATGCACCTACGCTAGAACATTCATGTCTCTCATAGGTATCGGCAATTCAGACTACAGGGCATTCGGCCATTCTCAAACACTCTCTTAACATCCCCCGGCAATACTGCTCGAGATGAAAACGAGAACGTGGCATTACCCAATGGCTCTAGAACATCTAGATCAAAACGATTTGCCAAACACACCACCGTCAATTATTCTTTGGGAATGATAATGTTTCACCCCATACACACTCATTGTTCACGCATCATGATGATGACAATACTAGCCCTGTGCCTAGGAGCCACCTCAGTATTCGGGCAGCCATCGTCAGGCATGCAGACCTCACCGAAGGCATATCATGATATGCCCGTAGAAGACGTCACAACACTCATGGGCAAGAAACTCGCTCGAGGTATCGTAAATGTCGTGACCGGAGTGGGTGAACTTCCGCGGCAACTTGCGCTGACAACACAGAGCGAAGGCGCCCTGATAGGTATCCCTCTTGGGTTATTCAAAGGAGTCATGATGACAGTCGTCAGGACAGCGGCAGGAGCGGTCGAGATCGCGCTGTTTCTTGCACCTGCTCCAGGATTCTACGAGCCCATTCTTTCTCCAGGACTTGTCTGGGAAGACGTGGACGGGAGCAATACGTCAACGCACGCACAGAGCACGGACAGAGCCAGTACCGCCCCCTAATCGGTCATACCGATACGTCACAATCAAAACTTCCACCTCTCCACGGAAAGCAGCCACAGGCGTTGGGATAGGGCATAGATTCCGTACTCAACCAACTCGACGAACCTTTGCAAAAACCATTTCTAGGATGTTGAAAGCGAAGGCTGCAGGGAACGGAGCGGGTACTATAACGTATGCCAGAGGGCTCGAGTGACGCCCTGAGCGTCCCGGGAGGTAGATAAGGACGACCATCGACTGAAAACACAGTTCGCGAACGTTTTCAAAATCCTGCCAGAGCAGACTACCTCTGGGACCGCCAAAGTGCTCCAATCTCTTCCCCAATTTCCCGGCTGAGCGAATCCAAGGTACGATTCATCGCCGCAACCGTCACATCGAATCCGTCCTGACTAACATCCTCCGCATACCGCGAAGTTTCAGCTGAGAGAACAGTCTTACCTCCTCGAGCAACGATCTGCCACCGTGCCAATAAGACAGCCTGGCCGCGAACATCACGCTCGAAGTGAATGAGATCAATAAAGACTTCGTAATCGGTTGCTGAATGCAGTTTGGCAGGAAATACCGAGATGCGATCAGTGGGAATAAAGGTCGACAGGTTTGCCGCAACCACTGACGAGATGTTTTCACGCAACGATCCTGCCCATTGATCGAACTCAGCCAACGCCAGCTCGTTTCTGCTCGTCCGAGTCACGATCTGCGGACGGTTCAAATATTCTGGAAGTTTTACCGCAGCGACGCCAATAACCGGACTCTCATGTTTCCTGAATTCCAGGTCATCACTTGAGGACAGTCCGGAGAATGGTGTCAATACATAAAACTGGGTTTGCGGCGTGGATCCGCACCCAGCAAATGCGAACAGACATACTGCTAGCGACACCCACAGCATCCGGTGAAACACAACCTGCATCAGACCCTCCATACTTCAGCGTTTTCCGCGAATAATCGCTTCTGGATGTCGTTCGACATACTCAGCAAAGACACGGAGTGCACGTGCAGTCGACGAGAGCTCTTGAAGCGTCTGTGCCAGCGTGTAGCCAAGATCCGAGTCCGGTCCCATGGTATCCTCGAGGGCAACAAGCGCACTCTGAACCTGCCGCATCGTCGCCTGCGCAGACTCCGTGGTTTCGACAATCGTCCCCGCAAGGTGTGCTGCTTCCTCGTCTTCCAGCGCAAACGTTCTGCGCGCTTGGTCAAGGGTGCCTCGCGCGACCGCAGACGTCTTTGTCAGATCTGAGACGAGTGGATCGACCTGTGCGTCTACGTGCTTCACAAAGGTGCGAATCTCTTGCAGGGTCCCGTCCAACGACCGGAGGGTTTGCAGAATTTCAGGCGCGTTGACCAAGCCATTGATGCCTTCGATGATAGGTTGAGCATAGGCGACAAGCTGTTGAATGGGAATTTGTTCAAGGCTCTCAGAAATGACGGACAGCGCAGAAGGAATCGTGGGGAACTCCTTCATCTCTGGATGAATCCCGAGCTTTCTCATGGGAGACCCACGGTAAAAATCTAGTTTCACCTGCAATTGGCCAGTCACAAAACTTTGCAACTGGAGCTGCGCGCGCAGTCCACGCTCAATCATACGGTCAAGGCTTTCTGCACGTCGTGTCAACGAGGTCACCACTTCCATCGCCATGCCCGACTCTTCAATACCAAGCCTCGTGATCTGATCGCCCCCAAGCTCCATGTAGACAGCGATACGAACGGACTCATCCCGCACATCAAATTCAAGTTGAATATCAGAGACGGATCCCACATTGACTCCGCGATAGGTCACCGGAGCACCAACATTAAGACCTTTCATGTCATCGTCGAAATACAGAACGTAGCGCAGCTTATCCGAGAAAATCTCGCCAGAACCAAAAACGATCACACCGATCACCAGCAGTGCGATGGCACCAACAACGAAACTGCCGATCACGGTAGGATTGGCTTGCTTACTCATCTTTGCTCTAGATACCTCGTGCAGAGAGCGTATCGTTCCGTATACATATGCGTTTCACACGCCTCGTTTCAGGAAGGTCTGAACCTTAGGATCATCTGATTCCGCCAATAAGACCTTCGGATCGCCCCCTGCAATCATCGTTTTGGTATCAGCATCCAAAAACACTGAATTGCTCCCAATGGCAAAGATGCTTGCGAGTTCGTGTGTCACGATGACCACAGTTGCTCCTAAACTATCACGAAGTTCAATGATAAGGTCATCCAAAAGCTTTGAACTAATAGGATCAAGTCCTGCCGATGGTTCATCGAAAAACAGAATATCTGGATCCAAGGCCATCGCGCGAGCAAGTCCCGCTCGCTTCTGCATCCCTCCGCTGATTTCAGATGGATAGTAGTCTTCAAACCCTTTCAGGCCGACCAGCGCCAATTTCAGCGAGACCAGTTCCATGATATCCAGACGACC
>JAJDBL010000401.1 GCA_029261375.1 Nitrospirales bacterium | reverse complement strand
GGAGATCGCGCATGTGCTGGGATTGAGTCCGACACATGCCCAACGTGTGTTCACGAGATGGGCGGGCGTTAGCCCGAAACGGTTCCTGGAATTTCTGACCGTCAAGGCGGCGAAAACACGCCTGGATGAATCGCGAAGCATCCTCGATACGTCACACGATGTCGGACTATCCGGATCAGGACGTCTTCATGATCACATGGTCAATGTGGACGCGGTCACCCCTGGAGAATACAAATCCAAAGGCTACGGGGTGAACATCATCTACGGAACTCACGACACCCGCTTTGGCGCCTGCCTGCTCGCGATGACAGACCGAGGCATTACCTACTTGGCATTTGCAATCGATGGAGATGTCGATGAACTGCTGCAAGATTTAGAACGACGATGGCCCCGTGCCACCCTTCAGAGAGACACGAAACGCACACGCATGCCGTTAAATGCGATATTTCCTGGGAACGGAAACCACGGAGGCACGACAAACAACCTTTTCCTGCGTGGAACAAATTTTCAGTTGAAAGTCTGGGAAGCGTTACTATGTATTCCATCAGGCCACACCACAACCTATCAGCACATTGCCACCACCATTGGTCTCCCTACAGCCGCTCGCGCCGTTGGCAACGCGGTGGGAGCCAACCCGGTATCGTTCCTCATTCCCTGTCACCGAGTTATTCAAAGTGCCGGCGTCATCGGCAACTATCGGTGGGGACCCGCACGAAAAAAAGCCATGCTTGGCTGGGAGGCCGCGCAATATCAGAGTGACAATTCCTCCCTATCACGCCCTCTCCCCTGGCGGGAGAGGGGAGGGTGAGGGGGCTCCAATACTCCTTTTCTGATATACGCAGTAGCGATGTCGTACGATGTGTAACTGATGGAAGCTGATGACTCAACACCGAAATATGTATTCGACGCCACACGCGACCAGCCCGAGCTACAGCGGCTTCAGGCAATCGAAGCCGTCTTTGATACAAACACCAAGCGCCGGATCACGTCGACAGGCATCGCGCCAGGTTGGAGATGCCTCGAAGTTGGGCCTGGCGCAGGATCAATCCTGCATTGGCTGGCAGACACTGTCAGCAATGAAGGGTCAGTCACAGGCCTGGAAATCAACCCACGGTTTCTCTCGCAACGGTCTGGATACAACTGGAGTGTCATTGAGGGTGATATCCGCGATGTCGCGCTTGGAGAGGTGCAATTCGATCTCATTCACGCACGATATGTCCTAATCCATCTTCCAAATTATCAAGTAGCACTTGAACGTCTGATCGCTCATCTCAAACCGGGCGGATGGATTGTGCTCGAAGAGCCTGACTTTTCTGCGGCGCGGCCGATTTACGGGCCGGACAATCTCGTCCAATCAGTCACCAACGTGAACCGCGCAATCAAGACCATGTTTACCCAGCTCGGGATGGAGTATGCCGTTGGATTACGGTTGCCATCCGTGATGCAGGGACATGGGTTCAAGAACCTCAAGATCGAAAACGACGCCCCTCTCGTGAATGGCAACACGGGCGTCGCACACATCATGAAACTGTCTACGCGGCAGCTACGTGAAAAGTATCTTGCGACGGGAGATGCGAATGAGCAGGACATCGAGGCGTACTGTCAGTTTGCCGAAGACGTGAACTGTTGGGGCGTCTACTACGCAACGATCGGAGTGATCGCGCAGTTGCCACCTGAGAAATGAACATTAGGATTGCGGGAAACGATGACATCCCTGGATTACGCGAAGTCTACCTCGACGCAGTGACCACCATTGGGCCAATGCGGTATTCGCCGAAACAGGTGCAAGCATGGGTACAGTTTGTAGATGGAATTGAAGAGTTTCAAAACTTCATTCTTGACGGGACCACGTTCGTGGCAGGATCGGACGAAGCGCCAGTCGGTTTTTGTGGCATTGCTGACAACGGGCACGTGTTATCAATCTATGTCCGTGGTGCCTCGGCTAGACAAGGCGTCGGATCGACGTTGCTGGCAGAAGCCCTTGAACACGGAAAGAGAAATTCGATATCAGAATTCTACGCCGAGGCCAGTGAGTTCAGTCTCCCTCTCTTCCAGAAGTTCGGCTTTTCGATCACGGGAAAAGAGCGTGTCGTTCAATACGGCGCCGAATTCAACCGCTATCTTGTGCAGATGAAACTCGACATCCAATGAGCACCCCCCTAAACATCACCAACGGCGATTGTGCTGTCGAGGCTATGACGAGGGCCAGGATCTTGGGTGATTTTCTCCGCTGGGGCAATGTATTGCACGAGGGGCCGGGACCCACCGACTTGTCAGGAGAACTTACCATCACGCCAACTGATGCAGTGTGTTGACAGGAAATTCACACTGGTTACACATATGCGATGAAGACCGTTGGATCGGCGGGGTCCATCTGAGGAAAGACCATCGCCGCTTGTGGGACCTCACGACGAAAACGATCGTCCAGAAGTCGTAGAACGATAAACACATCATGGCTGAACAACGTTGGGATCCTGAACAGTATGCGAATCACGCGGGATTCGTTGCGAAACTTGGGGCACCGCTCATCGAACTTGTTGATCCTCAACCAGGCGAACGGATTCTTGATCTGGGTTGCGGCGATGGGGCGCTCACGGCAAAGCTCCTCGACGCGGAATGTGAGGTTGTTGGACTGGACAGTAGCCCCGAGCAAGTCGCCGCCGCACGTGTGCGCGGCATTGATGCCCACGTCGGAAACGCGGAAGCCCTTCCCTTCTTAGGCGAATTCGATGCCGTGCTGAGCAACGCGGCCATACACTGGATCAAAGATCAAGACGCGTGCCTGAAGGGCGTGTATCGAATCTTGAAACCCGGCGGACGTTTCGTCGGCGAGTTTGGCGGACATGGATGCGTGGCGAGAATCCGATCGGCCATCGACGATGCCCTCACCCGTCGTGGCGTTGACCCTGCCGAATGTGATCCATGGTTCTTTCCCACGAAAGATGAGTATGGCGCGCTTTTGGAACGCCATGGTTTTGAAGTCAGCCTGCTCACGTTGTTTCCACGACCGACGCCGCTTCCAGGAGATATCGGAGATTGGCTTGCCATCTTTGCGCAACCGTTTCTTGGAGCGTTCACTCAGAGCGAGCAACGCGTGATCGTCGATGATATTCGTGACGCACTGCGCCCTGAGCTGTACGATGCCACTCATGGATGGGTGGCGGACTATGTGCGCATTCGGTTTTCAGCGGTTCGGGAAGAGCCTCCCTCGGGCGTAGTCTGGTTGTAACCTTACACGTGAAGATATTCAGATGAACGCCCTGGTAATGATTGCTCATGGAAGTCGGAGAGAAGAAGCGAACACGGAATTTATTGCGCTCGTGGAACGCGTAAGAAACACCGCGAGCTGGACATATGAATTCATCGAACACTGCTTTCTCGAAATCGCCTCCCCTTCACTCACCGAAGCTGTCGACCATGCGATTGAACGTGGAGCGCGAGATATCTCGGTCTTCCCCTATTTCCTGAATTCAGGGAATCACGTGCTCCGAGATATTCCAGCAATGATTGACCACTTGAAACGGCAACACCCCACCTGTGAGATCACGATGCTTCCGTACGTGGGAGCATTTGACGGCATGGCAGAATTGATTGCTCGGCAGGTTACGGATACAAGATAGATGGAAGTGTCCGGTTAGAGCGTAGAGAGCTCGCTCTCCCTGTCATTTCGAGCTGCGCGAGAAATCTTGGCGTTACGGTCGAGTGCTTGGTGGGACAATGAAGCACTCGAGCCTAGGCGGCCTGTCGGCTGTTCAAAGTCTGTGCTTTCTCGTACGGCACGATGCGCAAGATCGCGATCATGGC
>JAJDBL010000400.1 GCA_029261375.1 Nitrospirales bacterium | reverse complement strand
GGCGTGTCTATCGTCCATTTGGGTTGCATGGAGGGGAGCCTGGCGCTTCAGGAAAGAATCGGCTTGTTCGTGCGAACGGAGAGACTGCAGACCTTGGGAGCAACGCTCATGTGTTCGTAGAAGCGGGTGACCTCCTGGAGATACAAACGCCGGGTGGTGGTGGCTTTGGAGCATGCGTTGAAGCATAGGCTCTGCTCTAAGATCGCGAAGATCTATTTATCTAAAGCGCGAGTCTCCTCGAAGTCACACAACACCCGTCGTAACAAATAGGCAGAAGAGGTTGGGAATTCCCCTTTGCACCGAGGGCTGAACCTTCCGGGTCTGCCATCTGACAATATCTTGATCCTGCGTCGCTCGGTAGCGAACCTTTCTTTTCTGAACCCGCTGTTCAATACTGTAACCCGTGAAATATCCCCAATTCTGGAAATGCTTCGGACCTGGCCTGTTATTTGCTGGAACGGCAATCGGCGTATCACACCTTGTCCAATCAACCCGGGCTGGCGCGGATGCTGGCTTGGCAGTCGCCGGCGTCATTCTTCTTGCGCTGATCGTTAAGTACCCCTTCTTCGAATTCGGTCCACGCTACGCCGCGGCAACCGGGATGACGCTCATCGATGGGTATCTGCGAATTGGGCGGTGGGCGCTCTGGCTCTACGTATTTATCACCATTTTCTCTGCCATCATTATCCAAGCTGCGGTTGTGCTTTTTACGAGTTTTCTTCTCATTTTCGTATTCGGATTGACGTGGTCTCTCCCCCTCGTCGGGGGGCTTCTCTGTATCGCCTGTGCACTGTTTCTATGGATTGGCCGTTATCAAGCGCTTGATGTCGCGATTAAATTTATCCTCGTGCTTCTTGTGTGTTCGACATTAATTGCAGCGGGGATGACGGCGCCACGTGTCGACTACTCAACGTTCACGCTGTGGGTCATGGATGGCGGCAATCTCGTTATCCCTTTGGCCTTTTTACTGGCTTTGGTTGGGTGGATGCCCACCGCCATTGATCTTGCGGTATGGAGCTCAATTTGGACAGTAGCGAAGCAACACGCGACCGGTGTTCGTCCCACAGTATCTGTCGCTCGCCTCGATTTTCTGATTGGCTATGTGGGAACGGGAGTCCTCGCGTTCGCATTCGTCATTCTTGGCGCAGGCGTGATGCATCAGTCAGGCCAATCGTTCAGCCCGAAAGGGACCGTCTTCGCTACGCAGTTGATCGATCTGTACGGAGAAATACTAGGGGAGTGGGTTCGTCCAATCGTGATCGTAGCAGTCCTGACGACGATGTTGTCGACCTCATTGACTGTCATCGATGGTATTCCGCGATCCCTCGAACGCGCGATCATCGCGCTCAAGCGCTCAGGAACAGATCAAGTATCGCACGCCACTGTTGGCAGACTGTATTGGATCATTATCGGTATTCTTGCCGTGATAACAGCCATGATTCTAGGGATGTTCGTAGGAAACCTGACATCCATGATCGATTTTGCAACCATCATGTCGTTCATGACTGCCCCGATACTGGGCTATCTTAATTTACGGGCGATATGCTCAGATGACGTTCCGAAAGAGCATCGCCCAGGACTCGCCATGCGGATCTTATCGTATTCTGGATTGCTTTTTATGGCAGGGATCGCTTTTACCTACGTGGTGTATAGGTTTTACGGACTGTTGTAATCTACAGCATATTGAAAGTTACTCAGGTGTCCCATGATTTGGCGGAGTCAGTGCCGTAGTTGAGGTCACTGTGCACATATTTAGCGTAAATTACCTCAAGTGAGGCTAACTATGAGAAATTACGGCAGCGGACTGCATACTTGGAGTGTGCGTGAGCACTGATCCAGTGAGTAAGATCCTCGATCCACATTTTGCGGGCGCGGGAGCACGCGAATTAATCAAGTTGGTTTCTCCAGTTCTTCGTGAACTCATCAATCATGGCACACACGTGTTCGAAAGATGTCAAACCGCATCAGATGCCTTAGGTGGAGTGGATGAGGACATCGCTCCTTTTACACTCTATCGGACTGTGTTGGAAATGACAGATGGAGTTGACGAACTATTTAAGCAGTCGTGTAGTTTAGCGTCTGTGCCTCTAATCCGTACTTCCTTCGAAGCCACGCTGGCCATAGACTATATCAACGCCAAGGATTCAGCACGTCGTGGCCTTTGCTGGGTCTATGTGGATGCGCTAGAGCGTCTCCGTATGTATGAACTCATCCGCGGTAATCCGTCGGACGAATTCCAGCGGGCGTGGAAGAAGGAATTTGGAACAGACCTAACTGAGCCTCCTGATTTAGAGCGGGACATTAAAAACATGGAATCGATGCTGGCGCTGCCCCATCTTCATGATATGGCCGTCGAGTACAAGCAAAATAAGGCCGTTACTAAGCGTCGACCTCAGTGGTATGCGCTGTTCGGTGGCCCAAAAAACTTGAGATTATTAGCTGAGCATGTGGATCGAAAAGCTGAATATATATGGCTGTATAAACAGTGGTCGATTGTGTCCCATGCTGGAAGCGCATCGCCATTTCTTGCGTCTTTTTCTAACGGGGCGCCCGCATTCAAAGGAATGAGATCTCCTGGCGATATACCACACTTGGCTCAGGTTGCCATGCTTCTAATGCTTAGAGCGACGAAGCAAATCCTTCGTCGATATCGCTCTGATGAAGATATTGGGCCATGGTATAGGCGTGAAATAGAACCAGGCTTCAATCGGATTATTAATGCAACGTTCGTTGAGCATGTGATAGAGGAAAGTTAGGATCGGAAAGGCTAGTGGGGATTGTGGATTACCTAGAACGAAAGTGTGAAAATAAACTGAACTTTCAGGCCAGAAGCAATGTAAGGCGGAGAAGAGTGCTTGTTTCAACTAGATACATTTGGTTTTGCCGAGGGACGCATTAGTTGCTCTAGGAGTTATTGTAAGCAAAGGAGATATTGCGATGAGTTACTCAATTCGAGTGCAGGAATTAAAAGAACGTTTAGACAAGGGAGACGACCTGTTTATCCTTGATGTGCGGGAGGAGTGGGAATACTCGATGGCGAAGATTGAAGGATCGACCCTTATTTCGCTTGGGGAGCTCGCAGTGTCGTTGGATAAGTTAGACAAAGAAGCTGAGATTGTTTGCCTTTGTCATCACGGGATGCGTAGCGCTGATGCGACGGGGTTTCTGCTTCAAAGTGGGTTTCCGAATGTGAAGAATATTGAGGGCGGAATTAATGCTTGGTCGGCGTTGGTGGACCCGAGCGTCCCTCGCTACTAGTAAGTCAGGATGTTGAAACAGGCCGCCAGCGGCGTTCTCGCTTCGCTCCTTCGGCTCAACGTA
>JAJDBL010000399.1 GCA_029261375.1 Nitrospirales bacterium | reverse complement strand
CTATTGGACAGATTTCCTGTTTCAGGGAATGTTCGCAGCAACCGCAGCCACTATCGTCTCTGGTGCTGTCGCTGAGCGCGTCAAGCTCTTTAGCTTCCTGGTCTTTGCGACCATCCTTGTGGGCGTTTGCTATCCAGTTGTCGGGATGTGGAAATGGGGTGGAGGATTTTTGAATACCCTGGCAACACCTTTCTATGACTTCGCTGGATCCACCCTTGTCCATTCCGTTGGAGGCTGGGCCGCGCTTGCCGCCGCCATCGTTCTTGGACCCAGGTTTGGAAAGTATGTTGATGGGAAGATGCGTACCATTCCTCCCCATAGCATGCCACTCGCCACGATTGGGGTATTTCTTTTATGGTTTGGGTGGTTTGGTTTTAATGGCGGGTCGGTGTTATCGGCCGATCCCGGTGCGCTCTCTCTGGTCTTTGTCACCACCATGTTGGCGGCGTGTGCTGGCGTCCTGGGTGCTGCAGTGACCTCCAATTTTGTCTTACGTCGACCTGACCTTTCCATGGCCCTCAATGGGGCACTCGCGGGCCTCGTGGGCATTACGGCTGGCGCCGACCAAATGTCGCCGCTTGATGCGGGACTCATTGGGTTCATTGCGGGTGGAATCGTCGTGTGCAGCGTGGTCGTTTTTGATCGGATCCTTAAAATCGACGATCCTGTTGGCGCCATCTCGGTTCATTTAGTCTGTGGCATTTGGGGAACACTCGCCGTGGGACTGTTTGGCAATCTCGCATCCGGAGCACAGATTGTGAGTCAGCTGATGGGAATTGCCTGTGTCGGGGCCTTTACGCTGACATTCTCTTTCAGTGCCCTGTATCTCATAAAAGCTACTCTTGGATTCCGCGTCACCGAGGAAGAGGAGAGGTGCGGCCTTGATATGAGCGAGCATGGTGCAACTGCATACCGCGGTTTGCATCTCATTACAGAGCAAGAGAAGATCCTAGAGATTCGAGAGCAGGTGGAAGAAATTATACGCGAAGAGAGGCTGACCGCATCGAGAGACATACGACGCGAAGAGTCGCAAACCGCATCAACAGAGGGACACTCTCCTGTATTCGTAGGACAAGGTGCCACTTCGTAAGAGTGGGAATCGGAATGTAAATGCCCGCTTTGACGCGGCAGTAACGTACCAAAGACCGCGTTAGGGCAGGCCCCCGGGAGAGATCAAGCCGTTCATGATCATTCCAGGCTTGATCCCGAAACCGGGAAACTTCTTCTGTCATCCTGAGAAGCGCGTAGCATCGATGCGATAGGATGGCACCGTGAACGTTGCTCTATGATGGAGAGTCGAGAGAAGAGAGGCTTTCCTCACACAGTGCCATCAGAAATGACCGTAGAGATGTTTGCACGAACGCGCCACCGCCCAGATTTCTCCCAGCGCCTGCCCTGAGCACAGTGCGAAAGAGATCCTTCGCATGGCTCAGGATAACACGTGCGAAGGGATCGAAATGACAGGAAGCTGGATTCCGTATCAAGTCCGGAATGACGACTAGAAGCCCCATTCAGCGCCAATAAGCAGTCTGTCGTTTTCATCAAACTGCCCGAACAGTCCATTCCGCGCACCGTAGAAGATATCCACTCCAGTCCATAGTTTGATTCCGTCGCTGAGGTCGTAGCTGACCTTCGGTTGCAACATTCCGTCACCACGATTGAAGTCCTGTATCCATAATGTCTCAATCGTTAGGGTCTCGTTCATGAAGTTCCTTCGCGCGAGAAACGACATATCTGTGTCAATTGGATCGCGGATCAGTTCTGGCGTGTGGTTGGTCACGATACTTTGGAAAAACTGGAAACTCAGTAGGGTATAGGTAAACCCATACCAATCGAATCCGTTCACATAGAACAGTTCGTTGGTCTTCACGACACCATCTGCATGACTCACGTCATTGGTTGAGTAAAAGCGATCGAAGAAAAACGCCACCTCCCCTCGTATGGTCAGATCACCGAATGCATTGCTAAACGTCCCCCCAACCAAATGACTCCGTTCATAGGTCGGTGTGATGGTGGCTCGTGCGCCTTCCGGCGTGACCGAGACGTCCCGTAGAAACACCGGAAGGTCGTTGTAGTGATAGAAGTAGTTGGCTGTGAGATCCCAGCCATTCCAGAACGTGGACAGGCGCGCCCCCGCATCGGAATCCGCAAACACACGATTTGGTCGGTTGACGGGATTAAACGCTACATCGACGCCCGGAGCTGGCGTAGGAATCAACAACGGCGACGTGAAGTTGTACGGTGACCCTGCTTCGGGAAGCTCGTGGTAGGTTTGGTCCGGAACCCACAGCAACTGCAATGTCACATCTGAGATCGGTATTTCTGCGTTGACCGACCACAGCGGAATTCGCGAATCTTCAAACTCATCCATGATAAATTCGCGAAAATCCTGCGGGTTCACCACATCCATGACCTTCAAACCATCTGCCTTTCCCCACACAGTTTGTTGTTTTCCGATGGTCAGAAAGGTTCGGCCCACCTCGGCATTGAGATAGAACTCTCTGAGTTCAAGATCGACACGGTCCCCAACAACGATGCGGCGGGAGAATTCTGAACGTTCCTCTTGTGACGGACGGCCGGGTTCTAGGTCGTCGAAGGTATCGCTTCGTAGACGACCAATGGCGGTCAAGTCCATGCCGGCCGGAAGCCGGACATTGAACTCCGGCTCGAACATCATTTCGAGTTTTTGGCTGGAACCGTCGCGAGTATTGGTTGCAGATTCTATTTCGAGCGTGGCACTTGGTTCGATACGGTCTAGGAATCCAGCGAAGAGGCTTGGCGGTCCATCAGAATAATCGTTATCATTTGCGACGGCCGATAATGGCGTTGCTAGAAAAATTGCAAGACTGAAGACGAGACATATTCTTTTCATTAGAAGAAGTTTTGGTATCACACAATGAAATTG
>JAJDBL010000398.1 GCA_029261375.1 Nitrospirales bacterium | reverse complement strand
GCCAACAACTCTAGGATTGCCTTTTCCTTAGCCCAATCCGGAACATGAGCGATATGAAGGGCGTTTGCGCACGAGAAGCCAACACTTGAAATCACGTTGAAACCCAGATCTTCGAACATCTGCATCGCGAACTCATTTCCTTTTTCGTCGAAGGGGGTCAAGAGTCCAATTCTCTTCGCCCCAAATTTCCCGAGAGCCGCGTAGACTGCATCATGCCAAGTGGCCCAAGACAGGCCGGAGTACGCTTCAACCTCTACCATGGGCGCTCGTATTTCTTCAATGCCCTCAAGAATGTGCTCCAGGCTCATTCCCATGATCAGATATTGTGGCTCCGCCAACGAAGCCGCATCCATCGCAGACTTCAGACCGCCTAAGAACTGTTTCTTGTACTCCATTAGATCTTCCACCGTTTCCAACTTCGGCCTCGGTGTGACAACGTTGACTGTGTGAAGACCAACACCTCTTAGCCCTTGTGGTCCTTGGTTCTTGCAGATGATAGTCCATAGTTCATGTTCCATGCTGGTATTCGTCACGGGAATAATCAGTCCAAACTTTCTTCTGAAACTCCTTACATCGGGATATCCCCGGGATGAACTGATCTCACCGAAATTCTCTACTCTCTTCCCATTCTGAATAACCCCGGGGGGCGCCAGATCAGGCATCGGTGGGACATTGACATCAGGGATGACGATCTTCTTTCCGGATAGTTTGCCGATGATCGTCTGGGTTGCTTGGTGGATTATTTCCCCTTGCTCCTTCATGGCGACCTGCCCCCTTTATACAAAGTGTCTTTCCATGACAGTATTCCGTGCATCTGGTCAACCGCCTAACTGCGCATGGCGCGAATATCAACGCACGCTACGCCTTTAGGCATTGCGCATGAGCGACATTATCCGAGTGTTGCGATGGTGCTCCAAAAGCATGGAGGGGGCCACGATAAGCTTCCAGAGATGCAATGTCTCACTCATGCTCGCTCGCATGCTCATGACTACTCCATGTGAATCAGCGTGCTGTGCCGTTTGGCGATCTCCGGCGGGTGGGAAAATATCCTATTGTTAACGCGAGGTCGCTGAGCTGTTCACGATCACAGTGATGCTTGCAAGCTATTAACGACAATAGAAAAAGGAAAGCCAAACCCAAATCTATCACTTATAAAATTTCAAGTGTCATTCTCATCGTCATAGGTTCAGTTATTGACGCCAATAATGGCCTGCGCTCCTACTTGGCCTTAGTAAGGGAGAGTATATACTTAAGTGTACACGCACACGGAGTCGCGGCGTGCTAGGCCGCAGGCCCGGACCAGACTCAGGCTGCTATCTCAGCAGCTCTTGTGTGCCTGTTCTCTGAGGAACGAATGAGTGCGTTTGTCGCTGTGAGGTAGGTAGATGGACGGTATCTCTACTACGGCTTGCTAGATCTTGATTTCTTGGTTTGCTGGACCGCTTCGTACGTTCGCCCCCAATCGTTCCACGTGTACCCCATGCCTTTAAGCCATCGATCCAGGCTGCTAATGGATGGGCCGAGCTTTGACCCGCACATGGCTTTAAACCGTGTGATCGTAATGATTCCCTCCGTCTCCATTGACCGGTAGGACCGTTCACCGCGTAGACATTCCAGCGCTTTTCCCCACGGCGGTAGTTCTTTCTTCACGCGCAGATTGTACTAAGCCTGCCTTGTTTTGAGACTAACCTAAATAGAGCATTGACTCATAAATAGGTAATGACCTATAAAGAGGCTATAGCGTCGTGCCGTAAGGCCGTACATTGGCTCGAAAAGGAGGTCGTCATGAAGGTCACCCCATGGACAGTGGCATTTGCAATCGTTGTACTGGGTCCGTTGTTCGGTATGTCTGCATTGGCTCAACAAACAGACCCGGTGGAGATTTTCGTGTTGAGCACCAGAGGGACACATTACTGTGCGGATTTTGATGTTGAAAAGTGGAATGTTGGGGAGCTGGAGCCGGTCTTTCTCTGGGTGTTGGAGAGGGAGGATTCCATCCTTCAGTTATTCATTACCGATGATCTCACGCTTGAATCAGGGCATAGCCTTCTCCTCTTTGGGCGAACCTATGACACAGAAGTGACGAAGGGGGTGTTCAGTGCGTCGGCCTCGTTGAATGTGCCATCCCTGAACGCGGAGGAGCGTCCTGAGTTTCTTCCCGAGCAGGTCGGATACTTCACTGTTCGTGGGACCTGGTGGTCTGATGAGACGGGTCGGTTGACCCGCATCAAAGGGCAATTCATTGACTACGGCGATGACTGTTACTCGGTGGTGAAATTCGATTCTGAAGAGCTCGTTCTTGTCGAGTAACCGCACTGTGGCCGTCGGGTCATAAGCATTTCTGCACTCGTACGAGTGTTCTCGCGTGTCATCTGTTGTTGCGCCCATGCGTCTAGCCACAACGTCACCATAATCCCACCGTTTTCCGCAATTCAAGTAGAATATGACCGTCATCGGCAGTCCCACATCCGATGTTCTCCGATCGCCGTGTTCACAGGGGGGAAAGAACCATGCAGGGATATGTCTTCCTTTTCGTTGCTCTCATGATGGCCCTTCAGGGGTGCGCGTCAGAGATTTCTCCTCTTCCATATAAACTGTATTCCACTCCTGACCTACGGTTTTATGAACCGGCGGAGATCCAAGATGCTGAATATACGAGTTTAGGGATCGTGGAGGGTGTCGACTGTAGCCTCACGTGGTTTCGGATTGCTCGTTCGGAGAACGCGCTGAGGAAGCTCATTGCTGAGGCCAATAAATTGTCTGCAACGGGCGTGATCAACACAATGTGTGTGGATTCGGGATTAAGAGTTCCATGCCAAAACTCCGTGACGTGTACCGCAGAAGCGGTGTCCGTGAAATAGGGGTTATTAAAACGGGCACGGCAAAGACGCAGATGGCGTCCAGCCAGTCCCTGCTTGATAAGCTCTGTGAAGGCGCCTAACAGAAAAACCGTACGTTCCAACATGTGAAACTCTCTACGTGAAGCGATAAGAGCTATTGTGGAAAGTCAGTCTTGAACAGAGCCGGTTATTGCGACGTGAGCTGTAATAGGAAAGATCTACATGAATATACGACAGTATACGAACTCTGACTTAGACGCGGTCCTTTCCTCATGGGAAACAGCCACGAGATTGGCGCACCCCTTCATGACAGATGCGTTTATCGCTCAAGAGCGAATAAACGTTGTTGAAATGTATCTGCCCAATACCGATACCTGGGTGGTAGAGATCGACGGGAGCGTGGAGGGCTTTATTGCATTAATGGACAACGAGATAGGGGCGATCTTTCTTCAGCCACGATTTCATGGGAAAGGTGCCGGGAAAGCCTTAATGCAGAAGGCTAAGGAACTACACGGAGATCTAGAGGTTGAAGTCTTCGAAGAGAATTCTATTGGTCGAAACTTTTACTCACAGCATGGTTTTTATTTTGTAGAAGAAACATTGCATGAACCTACTGGTCGGCAAGTATTGCGTCTAAAATTTACAGCTACCAAGTAGGGAAGCTGATCCAGACGGAATGCTTTATTCGGTATCACCGTGCCTCCCGAACGGCGATAATGGTCAGTACGTAAAACCTTCTGAATAACGCACCGTTTCTTCTCTTCCTCCCTCTACTTCTGTGCTATGCCGATCAGAGTGCTCTATAGTTATACGAACCAATGATCTGTACGAAGCGAGGAATGGAATGGCAACTCTTGTTGTAGGTGCAAGTGAGGCAACTGGTCAGTTACTAGTTGAACAACTCCTAAACCGGGGTGAGGTGGTAAAAATAATCGTTCGAGCAGAGAGCAATTTGTCTCAAGCCCTGAACACTCATGAACATGTGTCCATCATCTATGGAAGCATCCTTGAATTGACCGATGAGGAGTTAGCTCAGCATGTCAAAGGATGTCACGCCATTGCCTCGTGCTTGGGACACAACTTAAGTTTTAAAGGTATTTTTGGCTATCCTCGCAGACTAGTCACCGATGCTATTCGTCGATTATGCCACGCCATCAAGGCACATAACCCAACAATGCCCGTGAAGGTTGTCTTAAAGAACACCACCGGCAATAGGAACCGTGATCTCCTCGAACGTATTTCATTTGGCCAAACGTGCGTGATTTGGTTGCTACGTATTGTGTTACCGCCACACGTGGATAACGAGAACGCCGCCGAGGTTTTACGCACTGAATTGGGCCAAGACGATAGCCGCATTGAATGGGTCGTGGTCCGCCAGGATAGTTTAACCACAGAAAAACACGTCACTAAATATGAGGTGTATCCTTCACCCATTCGGAGTGCAATATTTAATACTGGCATCACCAGCAGAATGAATGTCGGTCACTTCATCGCTGAACTTATTACACATCAGGATACGTGGATG
>JAJDBL010000397.1 GCA_029261375.1 Nitrospirales bacterium | reverse complement strand
GGCCAATGGACGGGTTAACATTGGATGCTGATGCGATACGACAGATTCTGATGCAGGTTCCTGGGACGCGTAGCGTACACCCTCAATCCGGCGAGGGTGATGGAACGCTTGGATTTCTGGTTGATGTCGGTGGTGATGGTGATCCGCGGTCAGCGTTGTTTCAATGTGCCGTGCATCATCAGTTGCCGTTGTTGGATATGCATCGTGAGCAAATTAGTTTGGAAGAAACATTTCGCAAATTAACTCAGGGGATTGAGTAACATTATGATGGGTCGTACGCTCAGCGTTGCAAAACGGGAATTCCGAAGCTATTTCAATTCTCCCATCGCATATATCGTTATTAGCACCTTTTTGCTTCTGTCCGGGTGGTTTTTCTTCACACCACTGTTTCTTGTCGGACGCTCCTCCTTACGTGGATTCTTCTCGTTTACCCCGCTGCTGTTCGTGATGTTTATTCCTGCGATTACGATGAGGTTGATTGCAGAAGAAGTGAAAACCGGAACATTGGAATGGCTGAGTTCATTGCCGCTGCGCGATCTGGATGTGGTGCTTGGGAAATTTCTCGCCGCGCTTGGACTCATCGTTGTCGCGCTCGCCTTCACTCTTCCCTATCCCATTTCCGTGGCCATGATCGGATCGTTAGATTGGGGTCCGGTAATCGGTGGGTATGTCGGCCTTATCTTGTTGGCGGGGGCATTGTTGGCGCTTGGACTGTTTGCCTCCAGTCTGACCGAAAATCAAATCATTGCATTCATTATTGGGCTAGCCCTGTGCTTTGCATTCTATATCCTCGATAAAGTGACGTTTTTTCTCCCCGAGCAGTTGGGGGCGATCCTCCAATACCTGTCTGTCGACTATCACTTCAGAAACATCGCACGAGGCGTGATTGATACGAGGGATGTGTTGTTCTACGTTGGTATGATCGTGATTGGGCTCTTCCTCACGATGGAATCTGTGAAACGGCGCCATGCCTGAGCCATCGCCCGGATCTTCAAAGAAAAGCCTAGGTGTCGACCGAACGACCTACGGGCTCGCCATTATTGGAATCGTGATCCTGGTGAACGTCTTGGGTCTCGGGTGGTTTGCTCGTGTCGATCTCACCCAGGACGGTCTCTACTCGCTTTCGGATGCCTCGCGAACAACGGTGGAGAGTCTTGAAGACCCGATCTCCATCCGTGCGTACTTTACCGAAGATCTTCCTGCGCCATACTCGGCCACGTCGCGTTATGTGAAGGATCTGCTTGACGAGTACGCCACGTATTCTGGCGGTTTGCTGCGCTATCAGTTCATCGATCCGGTGGCCGAGGAAACTGAAGAAGATAAGGTCAAGCGAAAAGAGGTGCGTCAAGACATTTTTGGACGCGCGGTTCGAGAACGGACGAGTCAAGAGTTCGAATTGCAAAGCTTGGGCATTCCGGCCGTGCAGATCCAGGTCAACGAGGGTGACAAGCTCGAAGTCAAGCAGGCGTATATGGGCATCGCGCTTCGCTATGGTGAAAAGCAGGAGGTGATCCCACTCGTCCAGGATACCGCAGGGTTGGAGTACGACCTGACATCGCTGATTCGAAGATTGGTTCGTCCTCACACTCCAGAGATCGCCGTGCTGACTGGCCATGGAGGGCCGGATCTACGACGGGAACTCGGACGGACGTTTGGGCTGATGGAATCGTTGTACAACGTACGAGAACTTGACCTTTCCAAAGAGAACACGATTCCGGACATGATTGATGGCATCATTGTCGCGGGAGCTTCGACGCCGTTCACTGACGCGGAGCAACGGACGATTGACCAATTCATTATGGGGGGTAAAGGGGCTGCGTTCCTGCTTGATCAAATCAGCGTCGACGTGTCGACGTTAAGCCAACAACCGGCAGATCATGGCTTGCGCGGAATGCTGGAGCGCTATGGTCTCAGCGTGAGTGATGGGCTGGTCCTTGACATCGAGTCCTCAATGGTCAACGTGTCGCAGCAGCGGCGTTTCATGCAAATTACGCAACCTGTTCCATATCCCTACATTCTCGTGCCCAAGCAATTGAACGCCGATCATCCTCTCACACGCGGATTGACCGGTGTCACCTTTCCCTTTGTCAGTCCGCTTCGCAACGTGTCATTACAAGACTCTGGCACGATGATCGACATGTTGGTCACATCGTCGGAGAAAAGCTGGATCCGACAACCACCATTTGATCTCAATCCCATGCAGGAATGGGGTGCAGGTGGGATCGAGTTTGCGGGGGAGCAGAATCTTGTCGCTACGGTGTCGGGGAAACTGACCACGGCGTTTGCTGGTGCCGTGCTAAGCAGGGACCTCGGTGAAGCCGACGCCGAGGACGTGCCAAAGGAGCGACGCATGGAAACTGAGCATGCGCGACTAATCGTCGTCGGGGGAGCATCGATTCTGCGTGACCAATACACCTCGGAGTCCAATCAGGCGTTTGTCTTAAATCTTCTTGATTGGATGCTGCTCGATGATGCCATGCTTTCAATTCGCACACGAGGCTTAACGGTTGCCCCGTTGGATGAAGTGTCCGATGCCACCCGCAACACCATAAAGTACGGCAACATGCTTGGTCTTCCGATTGCCCTCGTCGTATTTGGAATCGTCCGCTGGCGTATTCGCGAAGCGAGACGACGAGGCTTGACGCTACAGTAACGTGCCAGGGTTGTTCTCATGAATGCGCGAACCATCATTGCCGTCCTCGTCTTCATCGGGTTGCTCGTACTGGTGCTCACGACGGTCTTCAAACCGCAAGAGCGTAATTTGAGTCGGCTCACTGCTCCATCGATCGTTCCTGAGACAGTGGAGAAAATCGTGGTGTCTTCGGATGAAACGTTTGAGTTGCTCAAGGAAGG
>JAJDBL010000396.1 GCA_029261375.1 Nitrospirales bacterium | reverse complement strand
GTTGGTGATATCGATGGGCAAGGCAAGCACATCAGAAATGCCATATGCCGCTTGAACCTGAGTGTTTGCCGAACTGACGTCGGAGGCACTCGGCGCTCCGCCACTGCCTGCCACAGCCTGCGCGCGGTGTGCCGCGATGGTACTGAAGGCACTGACGCCCACGTTGGCAATTTGCCCGGCAGAAGGAGGTGTTGGGAGAATTGCGGTCAACGGCATTCCTGTAGGAATGACAACATCGACTCCCGTACCAAGATCCCGGAATGTACCTCCAACCACTTGAACTTCAATGGGTCCGTTGTACGGAATCTCAAGCACCAGGGAATAGGTTCCATCAGTCAGCGATGTCGTTCCTTCAGCCAGCACACATTGCAGCGGGGTGGTCACCCCATCTCCCTGAGTGGCGAGGCAATTGGTCGGATCTGCGGCGGTGAATCCAAGCGCCGTCACCGTGCCACCGAGTACTGGCCCTTTCACCGCTGCTCCGCTAATCGTCACCGCATCCAATGAAATCACACCAGCACCGCCGTCCTCCGGCGGGAGGCTAATGTCAGGATCGGTTGTCGCTGGATCGCCGCTAGGCATATCCGAAGGGGTGTCGTCACTGGAAGCGGTATTAGGCGGTAGTCGATCCGGGGTGTCCGATGGCGCAGATTGAGTCGCTCCTGTTGGGATGATCGATGCTCCTGATCCGTCACTCACGCTGCACCCAGACAGTATGGCGGCTACTGAGAACGTAAGGAGTATCGTGAGCGCAATTCTGATCATCATAACCCTCCTTAACTTCGAGCAGTGGTGACGATACAGGTAAGGTGCTGGCATCTGTCACGCACGAGTATTTTTAGGGTACCAGAAAATAGGAAAAGGTACATGGCGAGACAGCGAAGAACAGGATGCAAGTCAGTGTAACGATGTGATCTCGAAGCACACCGTCGCGTTTGTGGCGTTACGCTTGTCTTGCATTGCGGAGAGTGTGACACGTTGGTATTGCGCTATCGAATGAGTACATCCCAGTAGTCATGTGGGTAGGGTTCATTACGAAACGTGTAGTGCCACCACTCCTTCGGAAAATTCTCAAACCCACCGCGCGTCATCGCGTCATGAAGCAACAGTCGGTTCTGTTGTTGTGCTGACGTGATGAGATCGGTTTCTGTGTGAGAGGCAGGATCAAAAAAATCATAGTCGGTTCCCATGTCGATGAGGGCCCATCTGCCATTCGAGTGGTGCTCGATGATGGTCACATCGACTGTACTTCCTCGGCTATGGCTGGACTGTTCGGCAATATACCCCAACGCAAACAGGCGCGATTTGGGAATGTTGGGATAGAACTGCGATTTAGTCCGTTCGTCTGACAGGTCCAGTGCCCACTGCGCAAAATGGTCGACGGCCCGTTGTGGACGATAACAGTCGTGAACGATGAGGCTGAATCCCGCAATCATAAGTTCGCGTTGCACCTGTGCAAGGGCAGACGCCGCATTGTCGGTGAGAAGACAGCGCGGTGCTCGATAGCCATCGATGCGTTCCCCCACGAAATTATTCTCACCCGCGTAGCGCATGTCGATGGCAATGGAATCCTCAATGTGCGTAAGGTCAATGAAGTGTGGCTGAGGGCGTTCTTGGATAGGAGGTACACAACCGATGAGAACGAGGACTGTGAGGAGCGCGAGTCTGTGCATCGAGTCATTCTACGCCGTCTCGATGATGAGTGGCGCATATAGATTTAGGAGGATCGTGATCCCTCTCTTTAGCAGCGGTTCTTTCGCGTTTAGCCTAAGTGCTGTCGATAGCATCATGTTGTGAGCGCATTCCTTTTTTTCGATCTCGTCGCACAAAAAAATATTTTCTAGAATACGTTCATCACGCAACACAACAAAGGAAGCATAAGGCGACAAAAACACATTAGTAACGCCACAAATCACACTATTCGCACCTAACCTCCCTCCTCAAGCGATTGCCACCCTCCTCCGATAGAAGTTCAGCGACGCCACGCCCGTAGAGTCAGGTTGTCGACTCGCGGTGTGACCATGAATGTCGCACGAGCATGTGACGAGTGTCCCATCCTATGAACGCGAAACCACGATCCCAGATGCCCACCGCACACATCAAGGAACTCGATGACGTGCATCGTTCCCATCTAACAAGGAGGTTACCTATGTCTAGATTCATACGAATCATGCTGAGTATGGCGCTTGTGTGTGCCCTGTTATCGGCCGTCCCCGTTGGGGCACAGCAGGGCCAAGGGCCGGGCCCAGGATTCCCTGGCGCTGATTTTGACTTCGAGCCCTTCAAGATCAAATTGAGAGGCGTGACGGTGGTTCCAACGCTCGCTTCCGACGCCAACGGAAAGTTTGAGATTGATATCGTCGGTGAACTGGAACATGAGGAATTGCCGTTAGAGGCGATTCAGCAACTTGAGTTCACGATGGAGTACGACTTTCTTCCCGGATCCGTTGTCACCGGCGCTCATCTTCACTTGGGTCGCAAGTTGACCAACGGCGGGATCATCGCTGTCTTATGTACGAGTCCCGATGATGTTCAGCCCGGAATGTCGGTATGTCCGGAGAGTGAGGGCAGGGTACAGGGGTTCCTTGATGCTACAAGTATTATTGGTCCAGCCGAACAAGGGATCAAACCTGGAGACTTCCTCAGCGCCTTGAAGGCGTTCGAGAAAGGTGCCGTGTACGTGAGCGTGCATACCGAGGAGTACCCCAACGGTGAAATTCGAGGACAGCTCAATGACTTAGATTTTCAACCGATCTTCATTGGCGATCCCTGTGGTCCTGGAGGACCTGGTGGTCCCGGTGGACCTGGCGGTCCCGGTGGACCTGGCGGACCCTGTGGCCCTGGTGGACCTGGCGGTCCTGGTCCAGATGGATTCCCGGGCGGCCCTGACGCATTTCCGTGTCAGCCTAACGCTGGTGCCCCATGCTTTCCACAAGACTTCCCGGGGGGTCCAGGAGGTTTCCCATGTGATCCAAACACCGGTCAGTGTGGACCTCCACCTCCAGGTGGACCAGATGGGTTCCCGTGTGATCCGAACCTTGGTCCGTGTGATCCAAACGGAGGTTTCCCACCACCACCCTGTGATCCGAATTTTGGCCCATGCGATCACGATGACGGAGGCCAACCGCCTCAATGCAAGCCTGAAGAGGGCCCATGTGGTCCGAATGATGGTGGAAACCCACCGCCGTGCGATCCGAACCTAGGGCCGTGCGGACCTGGTCCGGGTCCTGGTGATGATAATCATGAGGGAGACTGCAAGCCTGAAGAAGGGCCATGTGGTCCTGGTCCAGGTGATGGAGGCACACCACCGCCACCGCCGGATGATGGAGGCACACCACCGCCACCGCCGGATGATGGAGGCACACCACCGCCACCACCGGATGATGGAGGCACACCACCGCCACCACCGGGTGATGGAGGCACACCACCGCCGGATGATGGAGGACCGCCACCGCCCCCAGATGATCCGATCGGTCTAACTCCAACACCGAGCCCCTGAGCTGGGTGGGTAATGGCAGCCGGGATCTTTAGTGTGAAGTAGAACCCGGCACTTGGTTGGGGCGGGGTTGCCGAAGGCAGCCCCGCCTACCGAGACACGTGCCTCGAAGGAGACGCGTGATACAGAAACTAGGATTCAACGCTCAAGGGAGTCTTCTATTTGGGAGACTCCCTTGCTGCGTTTTGGGTAACAAGCAACGTATCGATCGAGTGTTCGGTCCTACAAATATTGTTTCTGTATTCGTCACTCTGGCCCTGAGTCGGAAGCCAGTTTTTGAAGTGCGGTGCTCGCAAACGCAAGGATGGGCTCGGCCTCGTCGACGATCCCGTCGGTCACCGTCATCCCGACGGCGATATCATCCTCATCGAGTGAGCAGATCAACCCCTTGGCTTCCAGAAGACTGATATCCCAAAAGAAGAGTCCCGCATCACGCCGTTCCCCGTCGATCGTCACGGCCGCATGAATATTGTCTCCCTGCTCCGTGGGAGTGATGACAAACGTCGGTCGAATCTTCGCTGCATTCGCCCGTTGGATGAGCTCGATAAAGGTGATAATGCGTTTCAGTCCTGCTGCATCTAATTCCATGTTATCACTCTCATATGGCAAGTATCCTCATGTATGTTTAGGTTCAAGGTTTACTCGAAGTCTGTATCTCAACTATCAGGGTCAGGGTTTATTTGGAGTGCTAGCTGTAGATGTCAACAAGGTACGAGCTGCCTCCAGGTTTTTGAGGTTTTTCTCGGACGGAAATATGTCATGCGCATTTTGAAAGGCAATGAACGCTTCAGCATGGTTCCCAGCCATGACGTGAGCTTGCCCCAGTCGTGCTAACCCTGGGTAGTAGTTTGGGCTTTTCAATAGTAAATAGTTCGCCTTCTCAATCGCCTTGGAGTAGTCACCTTCTCGCATTTCCTTTTCTACACAGGTCCACGTCCATTGTTCTCGAACATCTTGCTGCGCTTGGCCATCTTTGTTTTCTTGTGTGACGTAGTATTTCGCTCCGAGGGTAACTGCAAGAAATACAAATAAACCTACGAATATCCAAACTGTGGTGTTCTTTTGGTAGCGTTTGTACCCTTCAATTGAGCTCCGAATTTTTCGCACCTCTTCTAGCAGGGGTTCAGTATCGTTCATGAGAGCACCTCCAATTGCACTGTGGGTGAAAAAGAGATTGACCCACTGTTTCCCAATGTCCGATCTGCCTCTACATGGAGGAAGATGCTATATCCAGAAGCGATCCCCATATTTCGTAGCGAGCATTCCACAAATAATTGCCACAATAATTACAGCCGGAAGTAAGATTTCCCAACTCAACGACCACGTCAAGAAATAGCGGAAAGTGATCAGAAGTCCAACGAAAAGACCAAAGGATGCGCCACAGCCGAAGCGTACTCTCTTATAAGATTTATCAGGGATATTAGTTTGCATTTTGATACGCGACTTTTGTCCAATGAAGGGATTCTAGCTACTTTTTCCGACTGCTCTGAGTCTAGGGTCGACTAAGTTGCCGGGTGTGATGTCATACATGCATTTCATGGCCACACTTCATTCTCTTTGAATGAGCGTATAACTATCCCTTGGCCTGTCTTGAGTGTGCCTTCTGACCTGAGGGGATATAGATGCATTATCGAACCAACTAGTTTCCCCCCAACGAATCAACCGTGTTGAGTGAGACTGATGCGAATCCATCGCGTTTCCGACCCTGCTCACTTTACCAATACACCCGGCCCCTTCGCCCAACGAAACGACCTAAAAGTATGACCGCAAATCTCTCTGACTCGCCGGCGACTTTAAGGGATGCGTGTAAAAAAACCAAAATGATTGTGGCAACGATCCAATAGCTATTGGTTAGAATGTCCATCATGTTGTATTTATTCTAGTGAACCCATGCCGTTGTCAGTAGCATTTCACTCCGTCCGCGTATGATCGTGTGGTCCAGCTACCGTCTTTTCCTTCATCCCATTGCAATCGCGTCACTTCTCCATCCATGTTGATGCAGGCGCGTATCCTTTCTGCCTGAAGAGAGGGTGTATCAAAGTAGAGGACTTTATAATCGTCTTCTAAAAATTCAGTTATGTGGCCGTAGAACAGGCTACGAAGCTTTGCCTCTGATATCGGAGGTTGGATATTCCTTGCAACCTTCAGATTCCGGTATCCATCCCGATTGTCGTACGCGTACCAGCATACCGTTCCGATAGTCAGCATCGTTACAGCCAGAAACGCCGCGATTGTAAATCGATAAATTGTTCGCTTTGACATCAATGATTTATTCGTTTTAAAGGAAGGGAGATTTGGTCTTAATTGCTCCTTTTGCCTGATGTAATCAATTGAAACGCTGCGTGTATGCTCGAACGGCTGATCAATTGCCGTCCATCAGGGAGTTTTTTACGCTGGCGTGGGTTAGAGGGAGTGAGTGAAAAACCTATGATAAAAGCGATTAAAGGCGTCAAAGACATCCTGCCTGCCGATGTGTCGGTGTGGCAGAAAATTGAGTCTGAGGCGCGTGATGTATTTCGTCGGTATGGGTACCAAGAGGTCCGAATTCCGATCTTTGAGCAGACGGAATTGTTTGCTCGGAGCATTGGTGCTGAGACGGATGTCGTCAAAAGGGCAGAGATGGGTATATCGCGATGGGAATCGGTCTAACGATGCTCGAGGAATTCGTCGAGTGAGAGTCCAATGTCTTTCGCGATCTGACGAAGCAAGAGTGGCGAGATATCTCGACCGGGGTGAAATGGAACGGTGGTACCTCGGCCATCGGGATGTCGATATTGCCGGTGTGAACCGCGTTGCCGCACTTCACTGAAGCCGAGTTGTTCAAGAATGGCTGCAACTTCACGTGCCTTGAGGACAGGTGTCGTCGCCATGCTTAGGCAACCGCGATGCGCTGGGTCCCGATAAACTCACCTTCGATCTTAGGCTCTCCGTCTTCGAGGAGCATTTCAATAACCTCTCGAAGGTTCGCATTCAGCTCTTCAAGGGTTTCTGCTTGTGAATGCGCGCCAGGAAATCCGGGAACATACCCGACATAGAGGCTTGTTTCAGGGTCTTTCTCCACAACTGCAGTAAACTCTCTCATCGTTTCATTCTCCTGAATGGATTACCAGAAAGCTGGCGGAACATCCTTGAACTAGTCTATGTGACTCCTTAGAGTGAGGCAAGTTGTGCTGACAATAGCCATACGGAGTGCTCCGGATTGCCTTACGCATTGTGCTTTGTTAGGCTGCGATTTCCCGCAGGAAGATCAAAAAA
>JAJDBL010000395.1 GCA_029261375.1 Nitrospirales bacterium | reverse complement strand
CAGGACGTCGCCGGCTCTCGATAGGGTGGAGGTACCGCTCGGTCATAAGTGGACGGTGGTGGGGTGAGTGACGGGAGTCGAACCCGCGGCCTCCTGAACCACAATCAGGCGCTCTAACCAACTGAGCTACACCCACCATTTGAGGAAGAGTGCCCATCTTACCAAACGGGTCTGTGCACCACAATAACCCTTTATTTTCGGCAGTTAGGGGTGAATTTTGCCGCCCGAACGTTGTGCGATTTGTGGTTTGACTTTCCACAGGCAAGCCGATAGAGTCCGGGCACATCGGACTCTATCTTCATGCCAACCTTCGATTTCAGCGCTATAGAGCAGTGTTCCAATGAAGAGCTGGATGCGCGTGTGGACCGCGCCCGCCTTCCCAGACATGTGGCGGTCATCATGGACGGGAATGGACGGTGGGCGAAAGCCCGCTTTATGCCGCGCATTGCTGGTCATTATGAGGGCATGAAATCAGTCCGAGAGGTGGTGACCGGCTGTCGCGAAATCGGGATTCAGGCGCTCACGCTGTACGCGTTTTCTCAAGAAAACTGGAAACGCCCATCTGAAGAGATTGGGCTGCTGATGAAGTTGATGGAGAGTTATCTCCAGACCGAACTTTCCCTTCTCTTGGAGCAAGACATTCGGTTTATGACCATCGGGCGAACCGAGCTACTCCCGAAACCCGTACTGGAGTGGATTCAGAAGGTTGAGACGGCGACTCGAGACTGCCAGACCATGATTTTGACGGTCGCGGTCAGTTACGGTGGGAGAGGGGAGATCGTTGATGCCTTGCGGGGCATTATCGAAGACTATCGTGACGGAAAGGTCACGATACACGATATCGATGAGGCCTTGGTTGAACAGCATCTATATACTGCGGCGCTTCCGGAGCTCGATCTTCTCATTCGAACCAGTGGTGAAGCACGCATTAGCAATTTCCTGCTGTGGCAGATCGCGTACGCGGAATTGCATCTCACAAAGACATTGTGGCCGGATTTTCGGCGTCGGGAGCTGTTAGTTGCGCTGTTAGACTATCAAACCCGTGAGCGGCGTTTTGGAGGAACAACTGCGCCTGACCTCACGGGTACCAGCGGCGCATGACTCTATCAATGAGTTCAATTGGATTATTCCACGAGTATAAGAATCGTCACGTCAGTGTGAGTGTCGACTCCGCATTGACGACAACTCGGCGATGATGGTGCTGTTCAGTTCGCATTTAGGTTTGCATGCATAGTCGGCGGGTTTGGACCGCCGTTGTTTTTATCCCACTCTTTGTCGCTCTCGTCGGCTACCTCCCTCCAACTGCGTTCTTGGCTTTCGTGATCGCCGGTGTTCTCCTGACGCAGTATGAGTATTCCCGGATGTATGTACGTCAGGAATGGCGAATTCCAACCGTGGCCGTTGGCTCGTTGTGCAGTATCGGTATCGTCTTCGGTGCGTATCTGGAGTATGCGCTTCCCGTTGCGATCGGGCTTCTTGGCATTGTTGCGATCATAGGCATTGGGTCGATGGTTCCGCCCCATGAAGTTCGCAGGGGCGCGCTCGAAGAATGTGCGCTTGTGCTCTTCGGTGTCGCATATGTCGGATGGATGCTGAGTCATCTCGTGCTTCTCCGCGCCTTCGAGTGCGGCGTTGCGTTGATCTTCTTTGTATTTCTCGTGACCTGGGCCTCTGATACGGGCGGATATTACATCGGGTCACGCTATGGAACACGCAAGCTTGCGCCGACAGTGAGTCCAAAAAAGACAGTTGAGGGAGCGATTGGCGGGCTCGTGGGATCGGTCGCGGTCGCGCTCATATGCAAGGCGTGGTTCATGCCTTGGCTAACGGTCCAAGATTGCCTTATCATAGGGCTGCTATTGGGTGTCATCGGGCAAGCTGGTGATTTGTTTGAATCCCGCTTGAAACGGCATGCGGGAGTGAAGGATTCTGGAAGTCTCCTCCCTGGACACGGGGGCCTCTTGGACCGTGTCGACAGCCTTATCTTTACCGCACCCGTACTTTTCTACTACGTTATGCTCATCAAAGGTGGGACACGAGAGTTTTGTGTGTAGAGAAGAGCTGTCAGCGGTCAGTTTTCAGTGAGCAGCCGCGGCTAGGATGAAATGATAGACTGAATACGATGCTTGGTTTCCTACGCTCATTGCTGAAAACCTGTCCTCATCCTGAGTCATTTCTTTAGCTTAATGCTGACCGCTTCCCCCTCATGAAACACATCGTTATTCTCGGATCAACGGGTTCAATTGGGGTCTCCGCATTAGAGGTGCTAGCACTCCATCCCGATCGGTTCTCCGTGTTGGCGCTGACTGCCGCTCAGAGCGATAAAAGATTAGCCGATCAGTGTTCCGCCTTTCATCCGAAGGTTGCGTCTATCGTGGATGCCCAAGCCGCGCAGCGGTTAGAGGGACGATCTGATCTTGGAGACATGACGATTTATTCTGGGGTTGATGGTTTGATTAAGGCTGCCACGCTCGATGAGGCTGACTTGGTAATTTCTGCGATTGTAGGGGCAGCGGGTTTGGTTCCGACGTTATCGGCCATTCGGGCTGGAAAGAATGTCGCGTTGGCCAACAAAGAACCGATGGTAATGGCTGGACGACTGATGCAGCAGGAAGCGCACAAACACGGAGTCACGATTTTTCCGGTGGATAGTGAACACAGTGCGTTGTTTCAATCCATGGAAGGGCATCGGAAAGAGGATATTCGGCGAATCATTCTGACCTGTTCAGGTGGGCCTTTTCGAACATGTAGCCGAGAACAGATGCAGCGTAAGACGCGCGCCGAAGCATTGAAACATCCCAATTGGGAGATGGGCGCGAAGATTACCATTGATTCGGCCACATTGATGAACAAAGGGTTGGAAATCATTGAGGCACATTGGCTGTTTGATATTCCCGCATCCAAGATCGAGGTGATTATTCATCCGCAGAGCATTATCCATTCGATGGTCGAATATAATGATGGGTCGATCATTGCGCAGTTGGGAATCCCAGATATGCAGATTCCGATTGCGTATGCGCTGAGTTACCCGGAGCACATTCCGCTTGAGCTTCCTCCGCTCGATCTCCTCAAAGAAGGTCCGTTAAGCTTTGAGGCCCCGGATACAGAGCGATTCCCATGTTTGGCATTCGCGTATAAGGCTCTTGAATCTGGTGGAACTATGCCTGCCGTGCTAAATGCGGCGAATGAGGTCGCCGTTCAGGCGTTTCTGGACAACTCGATCGGGTTTCTCGATATCGAATCTGTGATCGGGCAGACCATGGACGCACATACCATCGTTCCATTGGAGACGCTCGATGACGCCTTAGCGGCAGATCGTTGGGCGCGAGAGCACGCGGCACACGTGGTCACCAAATTTTCTTCCGATTCTGTGCTGATGAAGAGGGCTGGACATGCTTGAAACCGTTGCCGTCTTTATCCTTGTACTTGGTGTGTTGATTTTCTTTCACGAGCTCGGCCACTTTTTGGTCGCGCGGTGGGCCGATGTCAAGGTAGAGATATTCTCGCTTGGGTTTGGTCCAAAACTCTGGAGTTGGAAGGGCAAAGAGACGGAGTATATGCTCTGTGTCGTCCCGCTTGGCGGCTACGTCAAAATGCTGGGTGAAGAAGATGGCGATGAGGTTCCCGAAGAAGACCGCCATCGTTCGTTCGAGAGGCAGACACTCTCTCGGCGAACCGCAATCGTGTCCGCCGGCCCAATTGCAAATTTTCTGCTGGCATACCTGGTTTTTGCAGCCGTTCTCGCCTCCGGTCTCCCGTTGTACGTCCCCAATTTCGACACACTGATGCCCAGGGTGGATTCGGTCGTTGAGGACTCTCCTGCGGAAAAGGGAGGACTAGAGCCTGGAGACAAAATTGTCGCCATTGACGGCGCCAGAATCGACACGTGGTCTGAGATGACTGACGTAGTGATTAAGAATCCAGACATCGCGCTCATGGTTGAGGTGGAACGTGGGCCAGATCGCGTAAGTCTCACGGTGACGCCGCGGAGTGTTGAAGCTGAGTCACAGTCGGGTGATCCGATCATCATTGGTCAGATTGGGATAACGAAAGATCCTGGTGACCTCGCGATTGAGAGTGCGACGCCTTTGCACGCGTTTGTCGACGCCGGCTACGCGACGTGGCGTTGGTCCGAGCTGATGGTCATCGGAGTGTGGAAGATCATCAACCAGGAGCTGTCTTCGAAAAATATCGGAGGCCCGGTCCTGATTGCGCAAATGTCTGGTCAAGCTGCGTCCCAGGGCGCGATGAGCCTCGCATTATTCATCGCGATCATCAGTATCAATCTTGGCATCGTGAATCTCCTTCCCGTGCCTGTGCTGGACGGGGGACATCTTATGTTTATTGCCATTGAAGCGGTCAGAGGGCGACCCATGGAAGAACGTGGAAGAGAAATTGCACAACATGTCGGTCTGTTTCTTCTCCTCTCGCTCATGGTGTTTGCCTTCTACAACGATATTATGCGCCTTCTATAATTTGAGAGAACATTCATTATGACTTCTGAATCAACCTCTGAGTCCGCCTTCATCGAACACCCGCAGGAGCACCTCGCATTTGCACACCAGCTTCTTGAAGAACATGGAGTCTTGCGATATCGCAATCATGATGACTTGCTCGAATTGCTCAACGTGATGAAGGGGCATCGATTGACGATGCAAGTCGTGCTGCCCGCGCTCAAAGATCAGACCCCCGGTGAAGTGTTGGGTTTGCTGCATGAACGGCCGGACGATGACGCACCCGCTTCGGTATTGCAGGCCAGCGTCGACACGCTGTACGGCGAATCCGACTCTCCTGCGCGCAAGTTTTTCCTCTGCCTCACCCCGTTTCGTTCATCGATAAACCGTTCTGCGTTGAAACCCTACGTTGATGCCATCTCCACGCTTCCTGCCATGCAGGGTGTTGATGCCAGTAAGTGGGACGAATATCTTTCGGCGGCAGAAGCCGTCGGTGTCGTGACGCCCGTGGTTGAGGGTGCTCCGTTGCTTCGTATGCAACGCGCATTCGGATTTGTTCTCGGTCTCCGTTGGGAATCCGATGTGAGTTCAGAGGATCGGCAGGCGCTGAAGAAAATCCACATGGAACACATCCGTAATTTGATGTCCACGTATCAGCCATTGATCGCAGAGGTGGAGAACGAGACCGAGCAACAATTTGGACTGATGGTGTGTCAACAAGAGTTGGAGAATGTGCACGCGGCCCTTGAAACCGCATGTGAGCTTCAAGAAGATATCTTGCCGTTAGCGAAGTATTTGATGATGTTTTTCGATGAGGTGGGCGAACACGAGGCCGCGTTACAGGCGGCCGAAGATATGCTGAAGAAGTTGGAGGCTTACAATGAGGATGTCCTCAATGGGCCCGTGGGGCTTGGCTATATCGCCGTCATGCAGGCCGTAGCGGATCGATATGCCATGACGCCTCAGATGCCGCGTGCTCGAGAACTGTACAAAAGGATTATGAAGCACTATGACCAGATTGAAGGGATGACGCCACAAGGCCAAATGCGTGGACGCGCGTCCGTGCACGATGATCTCGGGCGCCTGGGAATGTATGCGCAAGAGTGGAAGGATGCAGAAGCGGAATTTGAAAAGGCATTAGAGCTTAACCGTGAATGTGTTGATCGTGATGGAGAGCTGAGTACGCGTGTGAATCTTGCTCGCATTGCGCATCATGAAAAACGCTGGAGTGATGCCGGCGGACACTACAAGCAGGCCCTGGAGATTGCGGTTGAGCTGAAGCAAGATGACAAGCAAGGGGACATTTACCAGGAGTGGGGTGAAGTGGCCTTCGATGAAGATGATTATAAGGGCGCAGAAAGTCACTTTAACGCAGCGAAGCAGGCGTATGCGAAGGCACAAGATCAGCAATCACAAGCTGCCGCGTGGCATCATCTAGGAAAAGTCGCCCAGGCGCAGAGCGATCTCACTCAAGCCTCAACTCGATATCAAGAAGCGCTGAAACTATTCACCGAACAAGAAGATCACCATGCAATGGCCGTCACGGCGCATCAACTTGGCGTGGTGACCATGGAACAAGAAGAGTACGAGGAGTCCCGCAAGTGGTATCTGAAGGCGCTCGAAGGTTTCAAGGGACTCCAAGATGGTGATAGCGTTCAACTCACGCTGTCCAATATGGCTCGTCTCATTGGTCTCTCAGGCAACCACGAGGTGTTAGCGGATGCCGCAGCCCTGCTCGAGGTCACGGAACAAGAACTCGTTAAGTGGCTGCAGTCACAGTAGCCGTTTAGGGAGTCCCTCCAGCCTCCATTTTTCAATGGGAGGCT
>JAJDBL010000394.1 GCA_029261375.1 Nitrospirales bacterium | reverse complement strand
CGCACGGAGGCTGCGCTCACGTTTAGTTCCGGCTATCACGCAAACCTTGGGTTAATTCAAACCCTTACAGAAGGGCACCAACCCAACGTCCTGGTACTCACAGACCGTTTATGTCACGCGAGCCTTATCGATGGCATCCGGCTGACAAAGGCACCGTTCAAAGTATTCAGGCACAGGGATGTCGCCCAAGTCCGACGTCTTCTCGCATCGAAGCACCACAAGACAAACAATCACGTTCTCATCGTGACTGAAGGGGTGTTTAGCATGGACGGAGATATCGCGCCCATACCCGAACTTTTGGCGGCAAGTGAGCAATGCTCTGGAAGTTTGATCGTCGATGACGCTCATGGAACGGGAGTCATGGGAACACACGGGCGTGGCACCATCGAACATTTTGGACTCGAATCGAACATTGCGATCCGCATGGGCACCCTTGGCAAAGCCCTGGGATGCGCCGGCGCATTCATTGCAGGCCCACGAGATCTCATACAGCTCCTCGTCAATCGTGCCCGCACCTTTATCTACACGACCGCGCCTCCCCCTGCAGTCTGTGCGGCAGCGCTCGCCGCACTTGACGTTCTGGAGGCAGAACCGGAACGGCAAACACAATTATGGGAGAACCAAGCAAATGTGCTCAGCGGCTTGCAAAGTCTGGGATACAACACAATGCAGACGGAATCCCCGATCATACCTGTCCTCATCGGGGCGTCTGAACGTGCCGTCGAGTTCTCGCGGCAACTCTTCACACATGGAATCTATGCGCCAGCAATCCGTCCCCCGACGGTCCCCCGTGGAACCAGCCGACTTCGCCTGAGTATCATGGCGACACACAAGCGTCAGCAGCTGGACTACGCGTTAGATGTGTTTAAAACTGTCGGTCAAACGTTAGGGATTGTTTCTTAGGGGCGCGCGTTCACGATAGGTCGAATCGTGCCCGCACCAGAAGATATGCTTGGACCAGCGGCGGGGGTCGAGAGGGTAAACGTCTCCAATTCTTCGGTGATGACCGTCGTACGTTGCGTAAACGTGCCCATGATCGGGACTGCTAAGGTCTCAGTGTATTTCACAAGACCAACTTCCGGTGCGAACCAGCTAGTCAGTTGATCCCTCGTCACAATCGTTTCGCCGGTCGAGGACATGGTCACAATGATCTCCATTTTCGCCACGAGTATCAAGACGTCACTAAAACTACCGGCTGGAACAGAAACAGTCCCTAGCGGTGCCACGGTCACTTGAGCGCGCGCATCAGCGTGTTCATTGACGCCATCCCCATCAAGGTCCTGGAAAAAGTTCCGGTCCGTGATCTGGAACTGCTGATAAGTCTCCCCATAGACGAGCGGAAATTTCACGACATGATAGGGAACGAAGTGTTGTTCAAACAGTTGCTTCGGCACACTCCCAAAATAGACAACTCCGTCATCGCTGACGTGATAGTGGCTTTCGGTCGGACCAGTGTTCCCTGCATTCGTTTCGGTGAACACAATCACGTTACGATTATTCTCCTCCATTGTTCTCACCGCCATCGCACGGTTGGTAAACGATGCGGAGGCGACTAACTGAACCTCCCTTTCATTGTATACGCCCTGATAATGCCACACACTCCCAATGGGAGCGTGGAAGTAACGTTCCGGGTGGGACACTGCAGAGGACGCCTTGGCAGAGGGAGAACAGCAGAGAACGATGATCAGGCAACACAAGACGGCCACCGCGTGACTCCAGAACCTTCCACGTGTTGACGATGCTTCCAACAATAACCCTCCTCGCTTACCTACTCGGATCCACACGTTCAGTCCATCTCACTGCACATCAACGATCATGTTGCCGCGCACGAAACGGTGGTCGCCCACCGGCATACGATGCAACTACATTGTCATTGGCTTGGAATGAAACGAAAGACGTCTCAACCGAAACGTCAACTCAAGGACGCAAACGCTTGGCAAATTGTCTCCAACTGTGCGTCGGTGTGCCCAGCACTCACGCTACAACGGAGTAAACACCCCCCGTTCGGAGCGGCCGGAGGGAGGATGAGATTGACATAGACCCCTTGTTCCACGAGCTGATTCCAGAGAGCAATTCCGCCTTCTTTTGTCTCGACCAACGCAGCAATCACCGGACTTGGTTCAGGACCAAGCGCAAAGCCCATATCTTTGAGACGTTGATATAGATACTCGGCACTCTTCCAGAGCCGATGACGGAGTTGGGGCTGGGTACTCAAGATGTGAAGGGCTGCCCGGGTAGATGCGACCACAGAAGGCGACGGTGACGCGGTAAAGATATAGGGCCGGCTCGCATACCGGATCAGATCGAGTTCTGGACGCCGGCTCACGCAAAAGCCTCCAGTCGCGCCTAGACTCTTGCTAAATGTTCCAACGATAAGGTCAACGCTTTTCTCGACACCAACCTCTTCTGCCAACCCACGACCATGCTCTCCGAGCACGCCAAGTGAATGGGCCTCATCAACGACTAAGCAGGCACCATACCGATCCTTTATTGCTGCGATGTCCGCAAGCGGAGCGCGATCGCCAAGCATGCTATAAATCCCTTCGACAAGAATCAGCGTGCGCGTCGCACGCTCACCGAGTCTCCGTAGCCGCTTGTCGAGATCCGTCGGATCGTTATGTCGAAACCGGATGACCTCCGCTTCTCCCATACGACACCCGTCATAGATACTCGCATGGCAATCTGCATCGAGGAGAATGACGTCGTCCGGTCCAGCCAACGTAGATAATACACCGAGGTTCGCCAGGTAACCGGTCGAAAAAACAATCGCTGATCCCACCTGATAAAAATCTGCGAGTTCTCGCTCTAAGGCAACATGACCGGCAAATGTGCCGTTCGCCATCCGTGACCCTGTCGTGCCGGTCCCCTGCTCCTCGAGTGCAACACGCGCAGCGTCGATGCACTCCGGATGAAACGTCAGTCCGAGATAATTATTCGTTCCGGCAAGTATCATATTGCGACCGTTGACGATCGCCTCAGTAGAGGAGATCATCCGATCGAGCACAACATTAAACGGATCAGCCCCGCTTGCAAGCAGAGCCTTCCTCGCTTGAGAAAGTGCCTCAAACTTCTGAAACAGGGGCATTATGACGACTTGGTGAGGAGTTCAAGTTGTTGAGCAAAATCTTTGACCGTGCGGACATCAGGAATAATGTTCAGGGGAATTGAGATATCAAATCGGTCTTCAACTTCAAGCAATATCTGCATAACTTGTAACGAGTCCAACCCGATGTCTGCGACTAATTCGGTCGTCTCATCGAGCACCCGCTCCTTCTTCATATACGGTTTCAGAATCGTATAGAGCTCCGTCACAATCTCTTCATAGTTTTTCATAGGCGTTATGAAGCGGGACCAAGAGGTGTTGAGGAAGGGGGCGGAGATACCGACGCGGGACTTCGGGAATGAAATGTTCGCCGAAGACCTTCCGGCAGCGACACCAGCGGTCGCCAAGCAGTCATATTCTGAACAACTGCATTATCGCATACCCAGTCATGGTGGCGAAGTTCACGAACTTTCCCATGTGTCAGCATCGGTTGAGACCCGGTCATACGCGACGCTATGATATTAATTGCGGCTGCAACGTGCAACGCATATTCTGGCATCGAGAAGCGGAACACAGAGCATTCACAGACCTCACGTATCGTATCGATCACATCATCCCAACGATACCCGTGCAGATGGCCATCATGCACTTCAAACACTGTCCCTCTCTCGACATCGCACGCTAGACACATCACAATAGCTTCGGCAAGATCATCGATAAAAATCAACGAAAACCGTGCGGCATCACCTCCAAGTTTCGGGGCAATGCCTTTCCCCATTAGGTTAAAAAGCGGCCACAGCGCGCGATCACCAGGACCATACACAGGTGGTGGTCGAACGATCACCCAACCCATGCCCTGAGCTATCGAAGCCAGGACCGTCTCCCCCTGACGTTTACTCGCGGCATATGGAGAAATGTTTGGCTCTCGAGCTGCCAGCGAAGACACCAGTAAGAATCGCGGCAACCGGCTCAGACCACATGCAGCCCGCGCGAGACGTTCCACGCCATCAGCATTCACAGCCAAAAAGTGCTCCAAAGACACACCTTGGACCAAACCGGCGCAGTGTACCACATCATCCGCGCCGTCAACTAGACGAGTGAGACTTTGAGAGTCGTGAAGATCGCCTGAGATCCACTGAATTGGAATGTCTGAAAGTATGACTGGTGGAGATGCGGGAGAGCGGATCAGGGCACGAATGATCCACCCTGCTGAATGCAATCGCCGCGCGAGAGCGCTACCGACAAACCCCGTGGCCCCAGTCAGAGCGACGGTACGGGACATAGCACAGGACTAACGATTACCCTGTTGCGCGAATACCGGTTGCAGAGACGTGAGAGGCGCGTTCGGCATCATCCTGACGAGGTCGATCACGGCCTGCGAGAAAATCCTGCCGCGTTCTTGAACGAGAGAGCTTGCCGGACGAGGTACGCGGCAAGGTATGCGGACGAGCTAATTCTATATGACAAGCAATACCAAGTTCCTCGCGAATCATGCCCTGCAGACGCTGAACAAGATTACCACCCGCGACGCCATTAAACTCACCACACTGGACAACCATGACAGCCAACTCCTGACCATCGCGGCCAGAAACTGAAAACGCGGAAGCATCTCCGGTCCTCACCTCAGGCTGCTGTTCAGCGAGATACTCTAAATCCTGCGGCCAAATATTTCGACCGCTGATAATGATCAAATCCTTAATGCGACCGGTGATGAAGAGCTGCTCCTTGACGCGATACCCAATATCTCCGGTATTCAACCACCCGTCTGGCGATAAGACCTCGCGCGTCGCTTCCACGTCGTTAAAATAGCTCGTCATGATGCTTGGCCCGCGTAAAAATATGGTTCCGCATTCGCGATCAGCCAACGCGCGCCCGCAGTCATCTCGAATTTCAATATCGTATTCAGGGAGGGGTTGTCCACAATTGACGAATTCGCTGACTCGCGCATGGACATCGCCCACGTAGGCAGTATCAACGGGCAGAGCTAATTGTCGCTCCGAGAGCGTATCACCGTCGATACGATCAACATCGAGCCCTCGAAAAAGCGGGGCAAAGCTGACTCCAAGAGAGCATTCTGCCATCCCATAACAGGCCATGAATGCATTCGGACTAAATCCTGTCCCGTGGAGGGCATTCGCAAAATGCGTTAACGACTCGTGACGAATCATCTCTGCACCCGCACCCGCAATTCGCCAACTTCGCAGATCAAAGCCTGCGGTATCTTCGTCACGCACCCGCCGCGCGCACAGCTCGTATCCAAACGTCGGACTAAACGAGATCGTCGCTTTGTTCTTCGCAATCAAGGCCAGCCACTGTCGCGGTCGCATCGCGAAATCCCGTGGGCTGAGGTAGTCAACGGATAGTTGTGACGCAACCGGGCCAAGCACGAAACCCACAAGACCCCTATCCTGATAAAATGGGAGCCATGAGACACAGCGATCACCAGGCTGCACCACTAACCCGTGCTTGATAATTCCAGAAAGATTATTCAACGCCGCTTGTTGCGTAATCATGACACCGCGAGGAAAGCGGGTGCTGCCGGATGTGTACTGGAGATACGCGAGCTCATCCGAACCGAGAGCGCGTAAACCCACGGTTTCTTCCGGCAATTTGTTAAACGCTTCAGGACTTCCAACGAACCGTAGATCTAAACCTTCCGCGGCTTCCGTCAGAAATGAAACGAACCCCGGTGGGACGACGGCGATAGATGCCTGACAGTTCACGAGCAGCGATCGAAGCTGCTCGACGTAGACCGAGCGACTCGCTAAGTGAATTGATGCAGGAAGAGGAACGGGAACCAAACCCGCGTACTGGCATGAGAAGAAAAAACGCATAAAGTCTGGATCAGTATCGGCAAGCAACGCCACACGTGCACCACGCGTGAGCCCAAGGCCATGGAGGCGTCGAGCTAACGTTTGTGCATCGTCCCGCAACTCGGCGTAAGGAAGCACGGCGGAGAGTTCACCCTTGCCAGTATAGAAGTTACATCCCGTCACACCACGTGCCGCGTAGTCCAACGCGTCAGAAAGATTCTCGAACTCACCCGGCCGAAGCGGAACAGTGTTATCCGTTGGGGTT
>JAJDBL010000393.1 GCA_029261375.1 Nitrospirales bacterium | reverse complement strand
TCGGACGTGGAATCAGTATTCCCGCAATTTCGCGTGATAAGCAGTGGGAGTTTACCCCTCGAGTCACGCCTGGCGACCACGTAGATGAAGGCGACTCGCTTGGAGTCGTCCAAGAAACTGCACGGCTCCAACATCACGTTCTTGTTCCCCCAGGCATATCAGGTGTCGTCACCATCATTAATGAAGGCGCGGTCACGGTAACGGACACGGTGGCCACACTCGATACAGGCGAATCACTCACCATGATGCAGAAGTGGCCGGTGAGACAGCCCAGACCGGTTCAACAGCGCCGACCTCCATCAATTCCATTTATTACCGGACAACGAGTCCTCGATACACTCTTCCCTATCGCCTCGGGTGGGACAGTCATCGTTCCAGGTGGTTTTGGGACCGGCAAAACGGTGGTTGAGCAAGCCTTGGCCAAATACGCACAGGCGCAGGTCATCATCTACATCGCATGTGGAGAACGTGGCAACGAGATCGCCGATGTCCTTTCGGAGTTTCCTCATCTGACCGATCCGGAAACAGGGCACCCTCTCATGGAGCGGACGATCCTGATCGTGAATACCTCCAACATGCCGGTCGCGGCTCGGGAAGCCTCCATATATACAGGGGTAACCATTGCCGAGTATTACCGAGACATGGGATACACCGTTGCCGTCATGGCTGACAGCCTCTCACGCTGGGCTGAAGCGATTCGCGAGATCTCAGCCAGGATGGAAGAGATGCCGGGGGAGGAAGGGTACCCCACCTATCTCGCTACCAAACTTGCTGGGTTCTACGAACGGAGCGGACGAGTGGAGTGTCTCGGAAGCGACAAGCGTGAAGGCGTCGTCACCATCGTGTCGGCAATCTCACCTCCAGGCGGCGACTTCTCTGAACCAGTGACCCAAAGTGCAATGCAACTTGCGGGAGGGCTGTGGGCGCTGGATGCAGACCTCGCTCATCGACGCCACTTTCCAGCGATCAACTGGAAGCAAAGCTTCTCGCTGTACATCGCCGGGCTCGATTCCTGGTTTCAGCAAGAGGTTGGATCGGACTGGCCGACGTTACGAGGGGACCTGACAGCACTCTTACAGAAGGAGGAGGAAATCCAGGAAGTCGCTCAGTTGGTTGGAAGCGATGCGCTTCCTGAGCAGGAACGACTGACGTTGGAGATCAGCCGTTTCATGCGTGAGGAGTATCTACGCCAGAACGCCTTTTCTGAAACCGATGGGAGCTGTCCATTGGAGAAGCAATACTGGATGCTCAAAGCCTTTTTCGAATTTCTTCGCTACTGCGAAGATGGTCTCTCAAAAGGGCGCTCGTTGGACGAGCTGCTCGACTCCCCTATCAAACACGACCTCGCTCGGATGAAGGACGCCGCCCCTGAGGTAAGTGTCTCTCAAGCCAAGGCGCTAATCGAAACGATGCAGAGTGAGTTGTCTGGTGTGGAGTCATCGGAAGGATCGTTGACCAATGGATGATCTGATCACCAGAGAGTACGAGACCCTGTCCGGAATTTCCGGCCCCCTGCTTTTTGTCGATAGGGTACGGGACGCGGGATTTGGGGAAATGGTCGAGATCGTTCTGCCCGATGGAGAAACCCGGAGAGGCCAGATCATCGATCTCTCAACACAACATGCCGTCGTCCAGGTTCTTGAGGACATCGCCGGTCTTGGGATTTCCGGATCTCGCCTTCGCTTAATCGAAGCAACTGCCACCATGGATCTCTCCCCAGACCTGCTTGGGCGGAGGTTCAACGGCAGCGGACTGCCCATTGACGGCCTTCCAGCAATTATTCCTGACATGCGCATGGAGGTGACGGGGCGGCCTCTCAATCCCGCAGTGCGGGACAAACCCGCGGACTTTATCCAAACAGGAATTTCATCCATCGATGCGTTGAACACGCTAGTCCGCGGTCAGAAACTCCCAATTTTTTCAGGAGCTGGCTTACCAGCCAAAGAACTCGCCGCACAGATTCTTCGCCAAGCCAAGATCGCGGATAGTGTCGACGGTGAAGGCACCCTTGCTGTCGTATTTGCAGCCATGGGTATCACCTTTCGTGAAGCATCGTTTTATCTTGAGGAATTCGAGCGAGGCGGAGTTATGGCACATACGGTCGCATTCATGAACCTCGCGGATGACCCCGCCATCGAGCGATTGTTGACTCCACGCTATGCCCTCACGGCCGCCGAATATCTGGCCTTTACCCTGGGACACCACGTGCTCGTCATCCTGACCGATATGACCGCGTACTGCCAAGCACTCCGTCAGGTATCCACGGCACGAGAAGAAGTTCCTGGTAGGCGTGGGTATCCCGGCTACATGTACTCTGATCTCGCGTCACTCTTCGAGCGGGCGGGTCGTATCAAAGATCACCCAGGGTCGATCACGCAATTGCCAATACTCAGCATGCCGGATGATGACATCACCCATCCAATTCCAGATTTAACTGGATACATCACCGAGGGCCAGATCGTGCTCTCTCGTGAACTTCATCAAAAAGGAATCTCCCCGCCTATTGACGTTCTCCCAAGCCTCTCCAGGCTCATGAAAAGTGGAATTGGAGCGCAGAAAACGCGCGAAGATCATCGTGGCCTCACAGACCAACTGTATGCGTTCTACGCGCAAGGACGTGATCTTCGTCGCACTGCCGCCATCGTCGGCGAAGAGGGTTTGTCAGAATCAGACAAAACCGTGCTGAAGTTTGCGCAGGGCTTTGAGCAACAGTTTGTTAATCAAGGAGATCAGAACAGGACAATTGATGAAACACTCGATCTGGGATGGCAAAGCCTCAGAGTCTTCCCGAAAGAGAGCCTGACAAGGATCTCACCTGACTTAATAACGCGCCATTACAGAAATCCAGAGTGACATGAACACGGGTCGACGTACGCGAGCGCATTTGCTCGAATTGAAACGCCAAGTTCTTGTCATGAGACGCGGACTGGACTTGCTTGGGTCCAAACGCGAGGCGCTCCTTCGCGAGTTCTTTGCCACCGCCGATCGTGTCGCTGACAGTCGCGAGCAAGTCGAGGAAACTGTCGGTACGGCTATCATTGCGCTTGCCAAGTCACTAGGTATCGACGGACGCGCATCCGTGCGCTCCGCAGGCAATGCCGCAAAGCGTGATATATTCCTCGAGGTAGCCGAACAGAACATCTGGGGCGTGCGCGTTCCGGAGTTGCACGTTCAACGTCTACTCCGGGCAATTGACGGTCGTGGATACACGCCCACATCCGTCTCTCAAGCAACAGATGACGCCGCACGGCAATTCGAGCAACTGTTGGAGAAAGTTCTCGACAGTGTCACCATTGAGATGCGATTGAAGAGACTAGGCGCAGAAATTAAAAAGGTCACCCGGCGAGTCAATGCGCTGCAAGAAGTGTTCCTGCCGAGTCTAACCCAAGCTGTACACAAAATCCGGCAGACGCTAGAAGAACGTGAGCGTGAGGATTTGTTTCGGTTGAAGCGATTGAAACCATAAATGCCTCCTCCCCCCTTGCAGGGGAGGACGGAGGTGGGGGGACACGACGATGCAGCGTACAGTCAAAAAAATCCAGGATCCCGCTGTACACGCGGGAGTATATCAGTCGTCATTCCTGCGTAGGCAGGAATCCAGGCATAACCCCTTAAAGGGAAAGCCCTGGATACCCGGGTTCGCGGGTATGACATGCGCGGCGACTGCAAAGGAATCGAAACTGAACATGCCATTGACCCGCACGAAACCCTGGAAGGAAACAGGGAAAGTTGTTGCTATCTGCTTCCTGACGACACTGACGATTGGAATGCCACTCGACTCAATCGCCGACCAACAGCAAAAAGAACCGCGCCAAATCATGGGGCAAATCTTTTCCGCGATACGCGTACTGTTTCCAATGAGCGCCCAGCTCACACAGCTACAGGATCCCGCAAACCGTAAGTCGGTGCGTCCTGCGCTGGCGCAAATCGCACAGAGCGCTGACGAACTCATGCACCATGGTCGATACCAACAACAGAGTGTCCAATACCTCAGCCAGTCGCTGAAACGGAATGCGCGAGAGGCCCTCACTGCCTACGACCTCGGGCGTTACGAAGCCACCCAGTTTCATATACAACAGATGCCCGCGCACTGCATCGCCTGTCATTCTCGGCTCCCGAGTGAAGATTCTCCTCGGGCTATGGATTTCGTCAACGGTCCTGAGCTCAATGCCATGGCCCCTGCTTCACGCGGCGCGATACAAGTGGCGACACGCCGTTTTGATGACGCGTTCGTGACCTTCGAAACCCT
>JAJDBL010000392.1 GCA_029261375.1 Nitrospirales bacterium | reverse complement strand
ATCTTGACAATTTTCTTGGCGAGTTCTGATTCGATTCCCTGACGTACTTTTACCACTTGCCAAGCCGTTCCGATGTTGACTTGAGGTGGATCTGGTTTTAGGCATCGAATGTCGATTGATCGACTCGCGAGGCGTTTGGTAAGAATGTCAAACATCTGTTGGAGTTGAAAATCGCTGGGGGAGCGCATGGTGACGGTGGTTCCGTCCAACTCAAACTTTGCCTCTATCCCTTTAAAGTCGAACCGGGTTCCGAGTTCTCGAGTGGCCTGGTCAACTGCGTTGGTCACTTCTTGTGTGTTCACTTCTGAAATAACATCAAATGATGGCATGGGTCCTCGTATGTTGTGTGTGACGCATGGCGTGAGATTCTTCGCCTGAAGGTCAGAATGACGAGGCACACATCAGGAGGCCGTCATCCCAAGTCCTTCGCATCAGTCCAGGATGAATTCCACGAAGCATCTTCCCCTCATGTTTAGAGAACAGTATCAGATTGGGTCTCGCTGTTCCATCGTAGACTACCTCGTGTCTCTATCATTCAGGTCTTGCGTACAACTGCTTGGATCATGACAACCCTGTTCTCTTTGAGATTTTGCATCTGATTCGTAAATTTTAGTTGTGATGTCTTGCCCATGAGAAGGTGAAGGCCCAGGGGTAAAGGTCCTGTGGTGCGCAGTCGCTCTATGGCCCCATCAAACCACGTGATGGCAGGCGGTGTCGCGTCGATCCAATGAATAATCTGAAAGCCTGCCTCGTCCAGGATCTGTCTTACGCGTTCGGGTGTGGCGAGAAAGCTAATTGATGTTTGTTCGGCCCACGGGACTGGAAAGTGAGGTGCGCCACTTGGACCTTGGAAGACGTCATGGAACACGAATGTTCCTTTCGGTTTCAGAACACGTGCTATTTCTCCATAGAATCGTATTTTGTCCTCGATATTCATTTGTGCATGCTCTGTCCACGCAACGTCAAAGGAGTTGTCGTTAAAGGGGAGATCAAGAGCGCTGCCTTGCTGAAACGTCACCGCCGCGCTGAGTCCAACGAGTTTCGCGAGGGCGGTCGCGACCTCAATATATTCGTGCGTAAGATCGACCCCGGTCATCTGGCAGCCGTGTGCAGACGCAAGGTAACGCGCTGATCCGCCTAGTCCACATCCGACATCAAGGACATGAAGATTGGGGGGGAGTCGTGCAAGAGCGGCAAGCTCAATGGTTGCTTCTCGACCGCGAACATGAAACTCGTCCACCGGTGCGAGGTCAATCGGCTGCAGTGCGTTCGTATCTTTTCCCGTGGCGCGAAGCGCATCGAGGATGGCGTCAAGAAGGCCTCGCACCTCATAGTGGTCTTCAACAGATTTTAATATTTCTGACATCAGCAGCTCTCAGTGAGGGTTAATCCATTCGTCGTGAGGGTCGTAGAGATTGTCCAGGTAGAGCTTCAACGCGTATGCGTTGTTGAGAGTGGTCTCCTGCGAACCAAAAAGCAACGTGACCAGCTTGTTGTCTATCTGATGTAAAAGCTCCGTCAGATATTTATCGTTTGCGCGAAGTTCCGCAGCATATTTCTTCTGGAACGCGGTCCACTTGGCAGGGTCGTGACCATACCACTGTCGAAGTTCGGTCGATGGTGCGATGTCTTTGGCCCAATAGTCAATTTTGGCCTTGTCTTTTGATAGGCCACGCGGCCAGAGGCGGTCAACAAGAATCCTTCGTCCATCCGTAGCGGCGGGATCCTCGTATATGCGTTTTATCTGGATCGAAAGGTTAGGCATACAGAATTCGATTCAGTTTGTGTTGTCGTGTGGGGATGGGGAACGCCGTGCTCATGAGCGTTCCAGCTGATCACACTCCGTGCATTGAAGTACGGTTCCAATTTTGGACTGTCGTCCTGTTTCTAAGCTTACCCAAGGGCGGCTCACAAAGGGTGGGTTGTGGCGAACGTGTTGACGATGGCTGCATTCCATCGTGGCAACCCAATCGTTCTCGTCATCAAGATGGAATCCAATGATCTCGCGCTCCATAGGTTGGACGGTTGCTGGGCAATATGCAGGCAGTGTGGGGAAGGGTTGTGTCAGGCTTTCCCATGGTCGGAGGCTGAATCTAGGTGATGCGCGCGACAGGCTGGCCCAGTGGCAATTCCTCCACGATTGATACAGTTGCGCGGTTCTTGCCGTTCCCATTGTTCATTGCCATATCGGCTGTCAGGGCCGTCTTTGTTTGCTTGTCCGAAGGAAGATAGCGCGCTGCAACCCATGCTGGAGAGCGCAATGGTACAGATGATGATCAGAAGCTTCATAGATCGTCACGTCTCATAATCAATTACTCGTCGTTCTGAGCGTATAGCGCCAATGAACTGTGCGACAGCTTGGTGATCTGGATGATCTTGGTAGCGTTGAAGAGCGTCTCTGGAATCAAATTCCGAATAGAGGACAAGGTCAGCCGAGGAATCTCCCTTCGAGAAATCGTGCCCGACTTCTAATACGTTAATTTCAGAGATTGTTTCGGTGAGGGCTTCAAGTTGTCGCTTCGCTTGTGCTGCATTTTCCTGCTTGGTTCGCCCCTCCACCGTGTCATGGAGTTTCCAAAGGACGATGTGTTTGATCATGTCATAGTCTCCAGTTATGTGTCTTAGGCGTCGATTCAGCAGCCACTCCCATCGCTCCACGAGTCACTACTGATGAAGCCAGAATCTCCGGAGCTTGATGATCCCTTTCCCATGGCTCGGCGATGCTTGTCTTGTTCTTCTTTCAGTTGTTCATCCAAGTGGGCCGTTTGTGTTTCTGACAAGCGAATGTCTGCGGGGAGCTCTGCCCCACAAAATTCACAGCATTGGACTCGTCGGTTGGGAATCGTTCGATGACACTGTGGACAGGTAAACGCCATGTGTGGTGAATCTACGACTTCGTCATCACGTCGGGGTTATTTTGAGACCTTCCCGCCGATATCACGGATCGTAGGATTAGTCAGCAGCTTTCGAAATTTCGGGTCTCCCTGGAGCGCCTTCATGTTTCCGGAACGAACGGCGTCCATAAGCGCGGGGTCGTCT
>JAJDBL010000391.1 GCA_029261375.1 Nitrospirales bacterium | reverse complement strand
GAATCTTGGCAAGTTCGGCGTTCGTCAATACAGGCTGCTGTACGCGAATGCGATGACAGGACTCTGGTGACTCCCCAAGCAAATTTGGCTTTGGCCCCACATTGGTGACAAGCGACATCACCAGCTGCTCGCGAATTGGATCAATCGGAGGGTTCGTTACCTGCGCGAACAATTGCTTAAAATACTTGAACAACAGTTGCGGACGCTCTGATAACACAGCAAGCGGAGTATCGGTGCCCATAGACCCGGTCGCTTCTTGACCCGTGACGGCCATTGGCGTCATCACCATCTTGAGCTCTTCCACCGTATACCCAAACACCTGCTGCCTCTGACGAAGCGTCGCATGATCCGGCTGTGGCACGTTCATCGGTTCGGGAAGCTCATCGAGTGATACGCGATGCGTTTGCACCCACTGTCGATACGGCTTCTGCCGAGCGATCTTGGTTTTGATCTCCTCATCATCGATGATACGACCTTGGCCAGTGTCCACCAAAAACATCTTTCCGGGTTGAAGGCGACCTTTGGAACGGATGTTGGACGCATCAAATTCCAACACTCCAGCTTCAGACGCAAGTACCACGACATCGTCACGGGTAATCACGTATCGACAGGGCCGTAGCCCATTGCGATCGAGCGTCCCCCCAATGACGGTCCCATCTGTAAACGCGACCGCCGCTGGGCCATCCCAGGGTTCCATCATCGCAGAGTGGTACTCATAAAACCCTCGTCGTTCCAAATCCATGGTGGGATGACCACTCCAGGCTTCAGGAATGAGCATCATCATCACATGCGGCAACGACCGTCCCCCCATCACCAGAAACTCAACCGCGTTATCCAAACTCGCAGAGTCACTCTGTGTCCCTTCAATCAAGGGATAAAGCTTGGGCAGATCGTCTCCGAAGAGTTCTGATTGCAAACGGCCCTGGCGCGCATGAATCCAATTGACATTGCCTTTCAATGTATTAATCTCACCGTTGTGAATGACATAACGGTACGGATGCGCCAGACGCCACGTCGGAAAGGTGTTGGTGCTAAACCTGGAATGGACGAGGGCGAGAGCGCTGGTCAGCAAGGGATCACTCAGATCTTGATAAAACACTGGAAGCTGTGCCGGAAGAAGAAGCCCTTTGTAGACCACGGTACGACAGGACAAACTTGGAATATACGCGACGCCTTTGTCTTTGATCGCTGAGTCAGCAATACCATTCTCGATCCGACGTCGAATCACATACAATTTTCGTTCGAACTGAGCCTCGTTTAAGACGTCCCGTGCGATAAATACCTGACGCATTGCAGGCTGCGTCCGACGGGCGACCTCTCCAATCCCGCTTTCCTTGAGGGGAACGTCTCGCCAACCGAGAAGCCGCTGCCCTTCTTCCTCAATAATCTGTTCTACAAGTGTTTCACATTGACGCCTCGCCTCGGGGTCTTGAGGCAAAAACAACATGCCCACCCCATACTCCCCCGATCCTGGAAGGCGAATGCCAATATCCGCACATGCCCGCGTGAAAAACTCATGTGGGATTTGAAGAAGGATTCCTGCCCCATCGCCTGTGCAGGGGTCACATCCCTGCGCACCACGGTGAGTCAAATTTTCCAGCACTTCTAGGCCCTGTCGCACAATCTGGTGAGACCGGACCCCTTTAATGTTCGCAACAAAGCCGATCCCGCACGCATCCTTCTCAAAACGAGGATCGTACAAGCCTTGCTTGAGTGGAAACCCTGGTATGTCAGACGGTGTACTCATTTGTATCGTGCGTTCCTTAAAACAATCCTGGTATTTGCATTCCGCCGGTCAATCCCTTGAGCTCATCAGCCATCAATTCGCGTGACTTCTTCAGCGCCTCATTTACCGCAGAAACGACTAAATCCTGAAGCATCTCAACGTCCTGGTCTTTCATGACTTCCGGATCAATCCGAACCGAGATGAGCTCTTGCGCGCCATTGGCCGTGACTTCAACCATGCCGCCACCAGCAGAGGCTTTGACGGTCTTACTTGCCACTTCGTCCTTCAGCTTGGCGAGCTGTTCTTGCAATGCCTGCGCTTGCTTCATCATCCCACCGAAGTTGCCGAATGGGGAGTTGGTCATCGCGATTCTCCTTCATGGACAGCATCCTCACGCACTGCTGTCACTTGAGCCGCAAACTCATCCACGACCATACGGACCGAAGGATGTGCAAGCGTCTGATCACGCAGATGTTGTGCTCGTCCGTCGACATGTTGTTGCGTCAATTGACGAATGGTTTTTACGGGTTCGGTGGACGCCGCCAATCGCACAAACTTGAGCATGATGGGCACGCCGCACAACTCCTGACACACGTCCTGAACGTATTGTAGGTTGTCGACACGCGCCATGACTTCGCGACACATGTCCCGGTTCTCTGAAAACGCGATCATGATCACCCCGTCCTCCGCCTTGATAGGCACACCAACCTCAAGGTAGCTCGCAAGATTGGGCTTTGCACCGCCAACACGTGAGAGAAGATCTTCCCAATCAATCGTCAATGGCGTGGAGCCCTTCTTGTCCAAACCGTGCCCCGCACGTTCGGATTGACGAGCGGCTGGCTGCACCGCTGGTATCGTGTCCGCAGGCGTCTTTCCCCGTGGTGGAATCGGTGCCGTAGGCGGTACTGCGGTCGAAACATTTTTCTTTGAGACCGCTTCCCTATCCGGCACCACTACAGGCTTGCGAGCATGGGCGGGAGGGGACGTCCCACGATTGGGGCTGGCGTCCTCAGACACCCGCTCTACTGGCCGTTGACTAGAAGCCAGTTGACAGACCTTAATTGCTGCCATTTCGAGAACGTAGCTTGGGAATTCTGTATGTTTTAACTGGTCTTGTGTCTGCGTGAGAATCTGAAATACGCACTGGAGATCGTCAACGGTCAACGCCGTCACGGCAGCTTGCTCGTCAGCATGCAAGGCATCAAATCCGCCAAGACGTGTCGCGGACGCTGGCGCAATTTTTAACACGATGAGCGAACGAACATCCTCAACGAGATCGCCTAGGAATCGATGGAGATCGCCTCCCTGATCACCGACCGCCCAGACCACGTCAAGCGCTCGAGCCGGATCACGCGTGACTACCGCGTGAAGCATCTCACGCCTCAGTTCACCGGGAATATTTCCAAGGACAGTATCAACCTGGTGATCTTCGACTGCCTGGCCGGCAAATGCCACGACCTGATCTAACAAACTCAGC
>JAJDBL010000390.1 GCA_029261375.1 Nitrospirales bacterium | reverse complement strand
CCCGCCTGCAACCTGAGGCGATCCTTACGTCAATCTTCGAGCGCTACTTATCTGTTCGCCCGGGCCTATGGCAGGATCAGATCGGCGCCGACGGTGATGGAATTTCCCCCAGGGTGCCCGCGTCATCGTTCTACCACGTTTTTCTCTCGCTGACGCAATACCTTAAGCATCACGGCATTGAAACATTTCACGTCTCACCACAAGCCTAACGAGCATCACCAACACCGATGCAGAACAATCACACGTTACAATGGCCGTTACCAGCGCACGACTATTGGTCAACCCCATTTGCCGAATTGCTCCTCCACCATCTTGATCTCTTTCCCGGTGCCTCGGTCCTCGACATCGCGTGCGGGGGTGGCATTCCTGCATTCTATATCGCAGAACACGTCGGCCCATCGGGGAAGGTATATGCCATCGATAGCAATATTAGACAAATCACGCGATGCCTCGTCACCCAGCAACATGACCTCCCATGGCTTCACTTCGAGTGCGCGGATATGAAAGCACTCCCACGCACTCTCCCAACGTTCGATAGGATTTGCGGCAACCTTTCGTTTATGTTTTTTCGTCCGGATCGGCTCGGTGTACTCCGTCAACTCATCACACATCTAAAACCAGGAGGGCAAGTCGTGTTGACGTTTCCCTCCTTGGGGACGTTTGACTCAATATGGAACCGAATTGATCAAGAAATGGCGTCACGACACCTCACACAGGAACGAGCTGCGCTGGCGGAGTATATTGCCAAACGACCCTCGGCACAGGACGCGCACAAATGGCTGTCGACACTTGGAATGGAGCGAATTGAGGTAAGCGAATGGCCATTGGAAATCCAATCCGGACCCGGATCAAAATTCCTACATCATCCCTTGCTTCGAGGAGGCTTCCTCGACGATGCATATGAATGTTTCACGGACCAGGAGCTCGCAGATGACGTCATGAAGACGATCTCCGAGGATCTCGAGAAGTTCTCGCCCCTCATCGCACAACGATGCGCGATGGCAGCTTGGCAGCGCTCGACACCATGAAGAGCGATGTAGCGAGTGCCGTGCCTATCTCGTCAGCGTAAACGACCCACGACTTTGGCAGGTGTCCCCATCAAAATCCTGTCCGGACGATTCCAACACGAAAGTGTTGCCAGTAACTGAACCGGTGAACGTACCATTACTCACCGCGTTTACCAGCCCGTTGAGCGCCGAGATTGAGCTCCACGTACCACTCACACCCCCTGTCAACGTGACCGTTCCATCGACAATGCCATCTTCCACATAGACTCCACTTCCCACGGTCACACTATGAGCAAATGTACCGGTCAGGGTTCCATCCTCCTGCTCCAGCACAGACAGGAATGACGAGACCTCGGTAAACATACCGTTCAACCCTACGGTTTGACAGCTGTTCAACGTGACGATTCCACTTCCCTGGTATGTCCCCGTCACGCTCGAACTCTCGCCTGGCCCTGTACCAGGATCAGTGGGCGACCCGGGGGTTCCCGGAGTTCCGGGGGTAGCGGGTGGTTGCTCACCTGGTGGCGGTTCTACGACATCTGCGATAGGATCTGAATTCAGATCCAACGTATAGGGACCAATCGCATTGCCGAGAGAGAAGATATTTGCGTCAAAGGGTGCATTTGCGACTGCACCAAGGACTTCGAGCGTGCAGACATCAGGTGAGGTGGTATCAGCACAAATTCTTACAACCTCGCCCGTACCGACATCTCGCAACTCGAGATTAACATCTGTATCGATCGTATCGGTCAACGTTGCGACAATCGTTTGATCGTTCCTGACGAAGAGGCGAAACGTATCCACGTCACCGGCGACCACCACATTCCCACGGACGGTAAAACAGAAATCTTCTTGAATCTTTCCGAGCGCCTGTGAGAGCGCCGGGTCATCATTCGGTTCTGCATCGATCAGCAACGTATGTCTTTGACATCCGTCTCGGCCCACAAGCTCGACGATTTGGTTATTCTGCTCGTTATCTTCGACAACGCTATTCTCGTCATCAATGGTGACGATGACAAACATCCCTTCGGCTGCTGAAAGCTCTCTCTTTTTCAGCTTGACAACGGTGGCTTGACCTGGCTCGACCGCACTGGATATTACCTCTGTTTCAGCGACCAAGGTATCATTCTCGTCTAACAGTGCATCAGTTGAAAGCCACAGGGAGACAAGAAAGGAAGATGCGGGGATCTCTGTTCCAACGTTGCTCACGTTTAATTTGACCAGAATTCTATCTCCAGAATCCTTTTTAGAATGTTTCAGTTTCGCCAATGTGCCGACGAGATCAACCCCACTCAAGACACTTTCACCTGGGGATTCCTGTGCGGCCACCTGAAGAGCTGATGAAAACCAAAGCGCGACGCACAACACCACGAGACCCTGACACCTAATCAAACGATTCATTTCGGCTCTCCTTAACGTGTTCTCGTTGAGACTTCTTCTCATCCCATACGAGGGAATCACAAGACGCTATCCCTCCTACTGTTCAACAGAGGTCCACGCCCTTCAGATATGCCGCGATGCGATGGCGGGAAGGAACGATGAGTTGGTGTGAAAAGGATACCACGAAAGGCCAATGATCCGTAACGCTATCCAAGCCGAAAGGAAGGAACATACCGGCAGGACACATCACGCACAACCCCATGCTCGGGATCGTATGCATGGTTCACGACGCGCATGGTCGATACGAAAGCCGTGTGTGAACTGGTGGGGTTAACGCGCACACCTTATAGTGCGGCACGCGAATGCAACATTGGCACAAGGTGTTGATTCCGGGAATGCGTCACCCGGTCCACAGTTATGTCACCGCGTGAGGTGATACGGACACGGATTGTGCTCGCGTCACTGTCGACACTACTCCGGAGTTAGGACATGGCCTGAGCGAATACGGCCTCGGCTTCAGCTGCCGCCTCTGTTTCACTATTGTAAATCGGAATGAGCGTCTGAATCGCACAATACTCCAGCGTTTTTTTGACTTGTGCCATCGGTCGCAGGAGTCCTAGCTGACGCTTCGTTCGTTTGGCGTCTTGATACGCCATGACCAACAGCCCCATACCAGTACTATCCATAAACGTCACCCGCTCAAGGTTGAGAACAATGCGACAATATTCTTTCCGTCGTGCACTATCGAGCGCTCGTCGAAACACGTCTCGGTTCTTAAAGTCGAATACTCCTTCAAGCTCGAGAAACACAACGTTCCCTTGTTTCCGTTCTGATATGTTCATGTTTTTTCCTCCATTTCTTCAACTAAAACTGGCTAATCTGCTGCACGCTGAGCGCCTCGCCTATGGTCATATCGGCAATATCCGCGACTTCTAAATGGCTGAAATGAGTCATTTTCATGACATTGGGACAAAAATATCGAAGAATTAAGGACTGAAGGTTTTGGGAGAAGCACGCCGAGCGTACTCACGCCACAGAACGGCGTCTGGGGAGGCAGAGGTATTCGAACGTTATACGGAAGAAGATTGGGTCCAAAACTTTCGGAGAAGGTCGTTCTGCGATCGAACACCTACCTTGCGAAAGATGGACTTAAGGTGGTTCCGCACCGTATGCGGGCTCAAACTCAGCTCGTCCGCGATCAGGCTCACACGCTGATGTCTTAGCAAACGATCAAGAACATCTCGCTCTCGAGGAGATAATCCGTACGAATCGTCGCCGGTACGCGGCTGCACACCTGCCAGCGCTGACCAGGTTGGTGCATCGCCTGACTCAATGGCGATGTCCGTCTGTAACGTCGTATCACTCCCACCTGGCTCAGCCTGCGCGTTACGAGCCGTGACGGTAGTCAGCAACGTGGCCATGCCCTGCTGATAGAGCGCTTGAAGCGTTTCACTGGACTCTCCTGTCTTCAATCGAGCCAAATCTGCCACACAATCCATCACCATCCTCAGCGTTGCCACGATGAGATCATCCGTCGAGTCCGCGACAACACTGCCATTGGTAAGCCGAAGCGAGTACATGAGTCTCGTCATTTCCGCATTCCATACCTGAGTCCGTTGCTGCATACGCAATACGGCTTCAAAGGGCTGAGAACTTTCCGTGACTTGGCAGACCAACTGAACGAGCTGGTCAACATCAACGGGTTCGACCACAAAGTCGGAGACGTGGAGATCAAAACACTGAAGAGCAAGATCTAGTGTCGGAGCCTTCGTCAGGACAATGATCTGAGCCCCGAGCGCCGGGGCAGATCCAAGCAACTCAAGCTTCGTATTGCCAGCAAGATCCGCGCTGGTGATACACACATGGGCTTGATCGCCACGGCCCGCCTCCGCAAAGTTCTCGCTGGCTTTGACGTAAGTACATACAAACCCGGTTTTCGCCAGATGTTCCATGACCTGAAGGGCAAAGCGTTCATTCTCGTGAAGAATGATAACGCGTTTTCCGTCAGACATACGCGATCTCCGTCGCCACGCGATGGACATGATTGTCCCTGCTCCGCGTAAACCACGACGTGTTGGTGACATGCATCGAGGAAGGAAGTGCTACATGGAGATCTAGAGTCACGTGAATCGTAATGCTACACCTCAGCGTCACAGACCCGTCGAATCGCTGCCGCCAAATCATCTGCGAGCACCGGTTTCATGAGAAACGCTCTGATGCCAATGTCTTCCGCAACAGCGACACTGACGGTATGACTAAATCCTGTACACAAGATGATGGGAAGATCGGGGCAAATATGAAGAAGCTTCCGAGACAACGCGTGGCCAGTCATCTGAGGCATCGTCGCATCCGTGATCACGAGATCGAACTGTTCAGGATCACTGAGAAACAGATCAAGCGCATCGAGCGCACTCGTCTGAGCTACCACGGAATACCCTAATGGTTCCAGCATCGCTTTCCCAAGCCTGGCGAGGGGCTCTTCGTCATCAATAAACAGAATACGCTCGCGTCCTGTCCTCATCGGCGTCGTGATCGCATGAGTCTCAATCGTTGGGGAGTCGGCTCGCGGAAGACACACCGTAAACTCGCTCCCGCTCTCTTGCTTGGGTTCGACCGTAATAAATCCACCAACACGCTCGACGATCTCACGAACGACTGACAACCCCAGCCCACTCCCCTCCTCTTTCCCTTTTGTGGTGAAAAAAGGATCAAAGATTTGTTCTTTGAGCACCTCATCGATGCCATCTCCGGTATCTGATACCACTAACCGGACGTAGCTCCCTGACCTCACCCCATTCGACGCCACGTGGCCATCTCCCCCTAGCTCGACCTCATCCAGACGCAACTCCAACACACCACCTGTCTCCCGCATGGCATACTCAGCATTCGTACACAAATTCATCAGCACCTGATGTAATTGCGTCGAGTCTGCGCACACCTCCGCATCGGTCGTGATCGTCTCACGGAGATCAATGGTCGCGGGAAGCGATGCACGAAGGAGGGGGGCAGCTTCTTCCAGGATTGTTTTCAATTGAACCGGCATTGAGGCGCCCTCACGTTGGGTAAGAAAGCAAAGGATCTGCTTCACCAAGTCACGAGCCCGACACGCGGCAAGCCGAGACTCTTCGATACAGCGCTTCGTGTCACGCTCATCCGATACGCTCTGCAACGCAAGGTCCGAGTAACAGAGAACGGACGAGAGAATGTTGTTAAAGTCATGTGCGATCCCACCGAGAAATGGCCCAATCGCTTCGCGCTTTTGTAGTTGCCGACAGCACGCCTGGAGTTCGCGAATCTCGGTAAGATCTTTGAGGGACAGTCGAAACCCTTGCGCGTTGCCAGCCGGGTCATTGGGACGAGCGCGCGCACTGACCCGCATCGGAACACCCTGTCTCTCTTTGTTCACGACAGCCAGCTCCAACACCGCACTGTCAGCCTCCGGGACCAGTGTGCCTAACACATCCACAAACGGATGCAACGTCTCTGGTGTCAGCAACTGAGTAAAATGCATCCTGCCGACCACGTTCTCTCGTTGATACCCAAGAAGACGTAAGAGCCCCTCACTCATCTCTTGCACCCGCCCATCTCTAGCGATGAGGCAGAACGCATCAAACCCTTGCTCCCCATGATCGGCCTGGGGTGGTGGCGCACGATCAAGAGCGGTAAGCAGCTGTCGGTTTTCATCAACAACGTCGGAGAGGCGAGAAACAAGCTGTTGATTGGTCACACGTAAACTGTGGATGTGTGACACCAGTGAGGCAATCGTGTTCTGGAGATTGTGGACCGTAGAGTCAGGGTTGACGTGTACGCCGACCTGCACGGCTCCTTCAGATTCACATTTGCTTGCCATAGGC
>JAJDBL010000389.1 GCA_029261375.1 Nitrospirales bacterium | reverse complement strand
GTTCGACAAGTACCCCCCGCGTTGCAGCACCGGCAGTGCACGGCCAAAGCTTGCATCCCATTCTACGGGAAGTGTGACAAGGTGGACGAGTGTCGCGATTCCCATCGTGAGAATCCCAGCGTAGAGCACAATCAATCCTGCGGCTGGGGTTTGCGTGATCATCGCGACAATCGGAATACCCATCATGATCCCTGCGCCAATCTTCTCTGCGCTTTGCGCGACACCGATCAAACGCGTGCGTTGTTTGAGCGGCGCATATCCGGTGTGGTCTTGAATGGCGTGCCCAACTTCGTGAGCAGCAACGGTGACGGCCGTCAATGATTTCTGGTCGAAATTACCTGGTGTGAGACGAACGGTTTTCGTCATCGGGTCGTAGTGATCGCCAATCGGAGTGGTCTCTACGGTGACATGTCCCATGTTCATCAGATCAAGGAGGTGACGCGCAAATTCGCCGCCTGTCCCCTGGAAGTCAGCACGGGGCGTGCTGTACTTCTTGAATACCCGTCGGGTCCAGAGTTGTGGCCCGAACACGATGGCCAGAATAATGATGAGGAATATGATGACTCGCATGCGATTCTCCTACCGAAACGCCGATCATTATAGCAAGCGGTGGATTGTGAATCAGGTGAATATACTGAAGGTCGAAGGCGGAAGGTTGAGAGAGAGAATCAAGTCCTGTCGCATCATACTGAAGACGCAAAATTCATGAATGGTTGATGAAGCCCTTCCCACACTTCAACCTTCAGCCTAACAACTTGTCCGACGTCTTGACTTCACGATTGAATCGCGACATGTTCTCCTCGACCAATGGGGCTCCAGGCGAATTTCTCAGTGTCTGACCCTAGAAGGGCGTTGCAACACAAACCCAATTCTTCAAACTTTCGGAGCGGGAAAGTGCATGATGTGGTGTCGGGTCCAGCAGGATGGTCAAAATGGTTGTCCAGCAATGCCGCAAGGAGGTTGGCGCCCGGAGCGTACTGTACGTGAGGACGACAACCGACCGAGAACGCCGCTGGCGGGCTTTATGAACATCCTTTTAGCCATGAAGAGGTGTGTTCGTGTCCCTGTTTGATATTGCTGCGATTCTTGTTTGCCTCGCGGCGGTGTTTGGTCTTCTCAATCATCGATTTCTCAAATTGCCTCATACCATTGGTCTGATGGTCGTTGCGCTTGCTGCGTCGGGCGCAGTCATTGCGATTGATGCGGTGGTTCCTGGTAGCCATATGGCACAGCAGATTTCGGGATTGCTCGCGCGGATTGATTTCCATGCCACTGTGATGCACGGGATGTTGAGCTTCCTGCTGTTCGCCGGAGCATTGCATGTTGATTTTCTCGCAATGGCAGATCGGAAATGGCCAATTCTGACCCTAGCGACGGTTGGCATTCTAACCTCAACATTTGTGATTGGTGGGGTGTTGTGGTTTGTCCTTGGGTTGATCGGACTCTCCATCCCATTGATCTGGGCGCTGGTATTCGGCGCGCTCATTAGCCCAACTGATCCTGTCGCAGTCTTGGGCATCTTCAAAACCATTGATGTTCCCTCACAGCTAGAAGCGAAAGTTGCGGGAGAGTCGCTCTTCAACGATGGGGTTGGCGTGGTGGTGTTCGCCATCATGGTGGCGATTGCTATGGGCGGTGCGCATGCGCAGGTGGGAACGCAGGACGTGCTCATGATTTTTTTGAAAGAAGCGGTTGGTGGCGTGGTGTTGGGGCTCGCAGCAGGATATGTTGGCTATCGTGCTATGCATATTATTGACGACTATGTGCTTGAGATTCTTCTCAGTCTCGCACTCGTCATGGGAACGTATGCCATTGCGATGAAGCTGCATATGAGCGGCCCAATCGCCATGGTTGTTGCGGGTCTCTTTATCGGAAACCAAGGCGCACAGTATGCGATGTCGAAAACAACGCGGGAACACCTTTTCCACTTTTGGGAATTGGTCGACGAACTGCTCAATTCCGTCCTCTTCCTCTTAATTGGTCTCGAAGTGTTGGTCGTGAGTTTCTCCTTCGATCATGTCACCGCTGCACTCCTGGCCATTCCCATAGCGTTACTCGGGCGCTCGCTCGGTGTTGGAATTCCGATGGCAGCGTTGTCTATTCGGATGACGTTTACACAGGGCGCTATTCCTGTATTGATCTGGGGTGGGCTTCGCGGCGGGATTGCCGTCGCACTGGCGTTGTCGTTACCAGACAACGAGTTTAAGCCGTTGATCTTAACCGCGACATATGCGGTTGTGATTTTCTCGATTGTTGTCCAAGGCCTCAGTATGAAGGCACTAGTGGAACGCGTCGTTCCCTCCTCCTCATAGCCACAGGGCAGAATGATTCAGGACAGTCGTTTCAAAGCGCCGTGGTGGTGCTCAAATCGCCACATCCAAACATTGTGGGGACCGCTATTTAGACGTGAGACTCACATTGAACTCACTCATGAACGCCTTGAATTGCGGGACGGAGACTTTCTTGATCTTGTGTGGACGTCGCGTGAGTGTCGCCCAATCGTTGTTGTGCTTCATGGGTTAGAAGGCTCGTATCAATCGCACTATATCCCGGGCATACTTCGGACCATTCACAACCATGGGTGGCGCGGCGTAGTGATGCATTTCAGAGGATGCAGTGGCACACACAATCGTTTGCCGCGTGCATATCATTCAGGCGACACGGGTGATCTTGCTACGGTCCTCCGTGTGATCGGGGATCGTGAGCCAGAGGTCCCGTTAGTCGGGTTGGGGTTTTCGATGGGAGGCAATGTCCTTCTCAAATCATTAGGAGAAGCCGGAGTGGACACTCCTCTTACGGCGGGCATTGCGGTCTCGCCGACGTTTAGTTTGCACGTGGCAACGCGGGCATTAGATCAGGGATTTTCACGCGTGTATCAATGGCACCTAGTGCGACAGTTGGTCGAGAAGATCCGAACGAAGTCGAAAGCAGTGTCGTTTCCATTCGCGGTCTCGAACGTGGAACAGTTCAATACGTTTCGTCAGTTCGATGATTCCGTCACTGCGCCACTACACGGATTTAAAGGTGTCGACGATTATTATTCACGGTCTAGTTGTCGCCAGTATCTTCGTGATATTCGTGTTCCGACGTTGATTGTTCACGCCAAGGACGATCCGTTTTCATCCGTTCAGGCGATTCCGACTGATGAGCAACTTTCACCGACTACAATATTGGAAGTCAGTGAAAGCGGTGGGCACGTAGGATTTGTGCAAGGCGCGCAACCGGGAAAGGCAACGTATTGGTTGGAACACCGCGTACCGCAATTCTTCTTGCAGTACCTCAGGTGATTAACTTGAGCCTTGGGGAAGGCCTACTCGACCTACCCCAGGAAGTTTGAGTGCCGGACGTCGGATGTCGACGCCAAACACCAATCCGATGAGATTGATCTCTATTCCTTCTCTCCACGCGGCGGTGACACCTAGGAGACCGAACGCAGAGATCTGATAGCCGGTTCCACTGGGACTTGGGCCGACGATATCTCCGTTTTCAAGAAAATCCTTGCCAATGGCCGTGGGCGGAAGATGCAGCCGCAATTCAGGAACATGTCGCCCGACATAGGCTGTAAATGTGTTGCTGTTCGGTCCTGGCCAGAGCCGATATGTCCATGGATAGGGATAGTCCTGTACGGCTTCCGCGATGTTGACGATGGCTTGTTCCGCTTCCGGTCCGCGAAGATCAACGAGAATGTCGGGGTGGTTTCCAAACCACAGGCGGTCAGGAACGTCAATGTACGACGCGACGACGCGACGATTGGAGAATCCGCGCCAACCAACGACGTCGTGTACGACGAAATATTTGTCCTGTGGCCGTTTGGTCGCAATCCAGGTATGGACGCCGAAAATTCCTCGCCAGTTGAAGGCGCGTGCAGCATAGATCTGGACGATCGCTTCGGTGGTGTCAGGCGACGGGGCGACCTTGGCGCTGACTCGGCTCGCCGTTCGCCAGTCTTTATCCATACTTACATGCCCACACGCAACGCCGAGTACCGGCCCGGTCAGCACCACGATAAAGATGATGCCCGCTCGCTTCGCCCATTTTCCTACGCTGATGTTCGCCATACATTGTTCCTGTGAGGGGCCAGTGTGCGTGATGGGGTCCTATCGCGCAAGCAGGCCTGCGACTAAAGTCGTCGTCTCTCGGTCCCGATATATCTGTTAAGAGTCTTGG
>JAJDBL010000388.1 GCA_029261375.1 Nitrospirales bacterium | reverse complement strand
CACGTTTATCGTGGCAGACGTGGCCGAGCCAACCCAGGCTGAGGTGGTAGAGGAACTCCGGCGGTCTGAGGCAGAAATTCTCGTCAATTATATGCCCGTTGGCTCCCAGGAGGCGGCAACATTTTATGCGGAATGTGCGTTGGAAGCCGGCGTCGCCTTTATCAATACCATGCCGGTGTTCATCGCGAGCAACCCGATTATGGCCGAGCGATTTACGGCGAAGAACCTTCCAATTATTGGAGATGACGTCAAATCACAAGTTGGAGCCACTATCTTGCATCGGACGATTACGGATCTCTTCCGCAAACGAGGAGTCAAGATCGGCCGGACCTACCAGCTCAACACTGGAGGCAATACTGACTTTTTGAACATGAAAAACCAGAGTCGGCTCGCGTCGAAGAAGATCTCCAAGACTGAAGCCGTCCAAGCCGTCGCCGCCGAACGGTTTGAGGATGAAAACATTCACGTTGGTCCAAGTGACTATGTGCCATGGCAGAACGACAACAAAGTCTGTTTTATCCGCATTGAAGGCTATTTGTTTGGGGATGTCCCGACGGATATGGAGTTGCGATTATCGGTGGAAGATTCTCCAAATTCCGCAGGAGTGGTGATCGATATGATTCGGTCATGCAAGCTAGCCCTTCGGGCAGGCGAAGGTGGAATTCTGGAAGCACCCTCGGCATATTTCTGCAAACATCCTCCTATCCAGTTTACCGATGATGAAGCCTACAACATGATGCAGCAGTTCGTGGAGACCCATACAATCCAGGTGATGGCCGGTCAATGAACGCGCTGATCGTCGCCGCAGGCCAAGGCACGCGCTTACGCGACAAGGGCCCCTCGAAACCTCTTATCCCCATCCTCGGCACCCCTCTCATCGAAAGGGTGATTACTTCTGCCCGCCGTGGGGGCATCGAGGCCTTCACCGTGGTGAGCGGTTATCGGGGCGACGAACTCCGTGCTGCGTTGGACGCGTTTGCTAGCCGGGAGAGTCTCGACATTCGCCATGTGATTAACGAAGACTGGGAGCGGGCGAACGGGGTATCCGTCTATAAAGCCAAAGGGCTGTTCGACGGGCCATTTCTCCTGACGATGTGTGACCACCTGGTTGACCCTGCTATTGTCCGCGACCTGCTAGCCCTTTCCATTGAACCTAACACGGTGACATTGGGGGTAGATACCAATCTGAACAATCCTCTCAATGACCCTGAGGACGTCACCCGCGTGAAATATGTCGACGGTCGCATCCAAAAAATAGGCAAGGTCTTGAAAGACTATAACGCGATCGATACCGGGGTATTTCTCTGTACTCCAGCGATGTTCGACGCGTTAGAGACAGGCTTCGCAGAAGGAGATGAAAGCATCTCTGGCGCCATGAACGTCTTGGCCCGCTGGGAGAAGGCCCTCGTCTACGAGATCCAGGATCGTGTGTGGGTCGATATCGACGACCCCGCGGCATTTAGCAAAACCGAGCAGCTGATCGCCGCCGGTAAGCTATAGCCCCCCACGCCGAGGACACAGTGCAGCCCTCGGAATCGGTCCACCGTGCCACGGAAATCGAAGACTTTACCAATCTGTACTTCGTTCATCGTATTGCCGGTTTCCTCACCCCGCGACTCGCAAAGCTTCACGTCCATCCCAACACCGTCTCGTTCACGGGGATGGCATTCGGTCTCGGTGCGGCCTTCGCGTATTACCATTACCAGAGTATGTATTGGGCCATCTGTGGTTTCGCCCTCATGGTCGGCTGGCATGTGTTGGACGGTGTAGACGGGCAGCTTGCTCGGCTCACTCAGACACAGTCAGAATTCGGAAAGGTCATTGATGGCCTCTGCGACAATCTTACGTTTATCGCGGTCTACATTGGGCTTGGCCTCGCGTTAGCCCAAGAAGGAATGATCTATATCTGGGCAGTCCTGCTCCTCGCTGGCGCCTTGCACTCCATCCAATCAGCCGCATACGAAGCCCAACGCCAGGAGTTTGATTTTTGGGGCTGCAATAAGCAGAGCGCGGAATTGAAAGATCCTGATCTACGTGATCCAACGCTTGCAGCTAAACCATTCGTAAAACGCGTCGCAGCACATCTCGCAGCCAGGTATACGCGAACACAGCGTGCGGTGGCAGGAATTAATTGGGAGGTGCGCAAACAGTTGGAGGATGCACTTCACCAGCAACCCGATCATGAAGAGGCCATCCGTCGGCGATACCGTGAGACGTTTGCATCATCCGTACGATGTTGGTCGGTACTATCAGCCAATTATCGAACGATCGGAATTTTTGCGTTCGCCGTATTCCATGTCCCCCTGTGGTATTTCGTCGTTGAGATTTTTGTGCTTACGCCGACCATGTTTCTGCTCATGAGAGCTCGGCGAAAGCCCAATGCTCAATTCGCTCAGTTCTTGTCCGGTCTCACATCCTAATCACGTCATTTCTCATTCAGCATCAACGACCTTCCTCACACCGGAGTCAGCATCTGCACTGGAGAGGAAGGCGATATCGTCATAGTCAGCATATGCTGTTGACCCTGTCGCATTCGCATCACTCAGGATGGCAACACCAATAATGTTCGTCGGAGGTGTTCCGCCGAAGGTCTCCCGGTACGCTGCACGGACATCAAACACATGCGTGTGCCACTTTCCCAGGCCATCTGTCCCACTGTCGGCGACAATATTCCATGGTCGGCCAAGACCACTTCGCTGCGTCCCAGTTCCTGTGGGAAGCATGGTGCTCCACACGTATTTAATGCTCACCGGAATAAGGCCCATTTTTTTCTTATAGATGATGTAGACCGCAGCAGCACTGTCATTTGTTGCCCCGTAGCGTTCATCCCCTCCATCCGGGAGCTGATGAATCCGCCACCGAAAAGACAGATAGGGATATTTCGTAATATTGACTGGGTTTGGCTTTGCTAAAATCACGGACTGCCCGTGATCTCTTCCGGCTAGATACCGGTTATGATGTTGTTTCTCAACGGAGTATGGTTTTTCCTCATCGTCGTCACTGTCTTTCCACTCCCAGTTTGATGGCAGCCCACCAAGCTCAGAATCCTCAAAGTCGTCTATGAGCACGAAGGATGGTTCGGGTTGTGCCGTTTCCGCAAACACGAATGGCGCCACAACCAAGATGATGAAGATAGCTAGGAGATTGGAAAATGACGACGCACA
>JAJDBL010000387.1 GCA_029261375.1 Nitrospirales bacterium | reverse complement strand
TCACATCGAACCTCTAACAATACACCTATACGCCCGCCCGGATGGATATATGAAGCGATCGTACCCTCATTAGCACTCCGACCCTCGCGCCGTTGCGCGGCGGCGAGACCTTTTTCCCGAAGAAGCTTAATGGCTTGGTCGACACTATTATTCGATTCGGCAAGGGCTCGTTTACAATTCATGATCCCAGCGCCAGTTTTTTCTCTCAATTCCTTGATCAGTGCCTGTCCTTCGCCCATCGGTGACGTACTCCTCCTTCGTTGCTGCTCTAGTGGCCTAAGTTATGCGGTGCGAACTTTATGAAGACGCTGTGTGTGCTCACGCGGGCGGGGCAATGATGGTTTCGCCAGGTTCGAATCCGATCGCGGCTGGACGGGATGGAATATCTTGCAGTTGTGCTGGAGCGGTAGCCTTTTTGAGGTCCTGCTGCTCCTTTGCTTTGAGCTGTTGCCCCTCTATAGCCGCATCCGCCAACGTTGAGAGGATCAGCCGAATCCCTTTGACTGCGTCATCGTTCGCTGGAATAGGGTACTTGATTCCGTCGGGATCGCTGTTGGTATCCAGAAGCGCCACGACGGGGATCTCCAATCGATTGGCTTCCATGATGGCGATCTGCTCAATACGCGTATCGGTCACAACGAGACAGCCAGGAAGAGCGTCCATGTTTCGAATCCCAGAGAGGTTCCGATCCAATTTTCCCCGGGTCTTCTCTAATTTAAGTGTTTCTTTCTTGGAAATCTTCTCATACGTCCCATCGGCATGAGCCGCATCCATCTTTTTCAGCTTATCGACGCTCTGACGGATTGTTTTGAGGTTGGTCAGCATGCCACCAAGCCATCGCTGATTCACAAAAAACATCTCGCATCGCTTGGCTTGTTCCTCGACAATCGGGATCGCCTGCCGTTTGGTTCCAACGAAAAGAATGGTCTCTCCGTTCGCCGTGAGACCGCGGATAAAGTGATACGCAGCCCGCAGGCGCGTCATGCTCTGCTGCAAATCGATAATATAGACACCATTACGTTCGCCATAGATGAATTTCTTCATCTTCGGATTCCACCGGTTGGTCTGGTGCCCAAAATGAACGCCGACGTCGAGCAGCTCTTTTACATGAAGATTCACGGTGTTTCCCCCTTTGGACAAGATAGATAGTGTGGTAGAGCCAGAAATAGATCCTGGCAAACATGCACTGATAGCATACCCTCTAGTGGTTTGCAAGCCAATATGGCGTGCCGCGACCACGCGTGTGAACCACCCTGGCCCTGCAATCACCTCACGGGTGTGGAACAGGACAGCACTTTGGCAGAAAAACAACTGTGGTATGATGCCCGGCCTATGCCTGCCAATTTGATCCAACTCCAAGCCGGATCCAAGACATTCGGGATGAAAAAGCTCTTCGACGCCGCCACCGTTGCGATCAATGAAGGGGAGCATGTCGGCGTCATCGGACCGAACGGAACCGGCAAAACCACCCTCATGAAGATCTGCTCAGGCGAAGAGACCTTAGATGAGGGGACCCTCGTTCGATCCAATAGTCTCCGCTTGGGATATCTCGTGCAGGAGATTACGTGGAAGCCGGATGCGACGCTTGAAGAGTATCTGGAGGAATGTCTGACATCGAAATGGGAGCTCAAATCGCTCGGCAACGGGTTAGGCCTGAGCGAAGAGATGTTCCACGTCCCGATTTCTTCCCTCAGCGGCGGGTACCGAATGCGCTGTCGACTGCTCCATTTGATTGGGAACGAACCCAACCTCATGTTACTCGACGAGCCCACAAACTACTTGGATCTCGAAACCCTACTGGTTCTGGAGCGGTTTTTGCAGGACTATCGTGGTGCGTTCATGCTCGTGTCCCACGATCGTGAGTTTTTGCGACGAACGACAGACCACATCGTCGAGATCGAAAGCGGAGAAATCACCAAATTTCCCGGGACCATTGATGATTATTTTGAAGAAAAGTCCCTCCTACGGGAGCAGCTCGAAAAACGCGCCATGTCGCTCGACGCGAAACGAAAGAGCATTCTCGATTTTGCAGCCAAGTTCGGGGCGAAAGCCACCAAGGCAAAGCAGGCACAAGCTCGGCTAAAATCCCTGACTCGCCTGGAACGCATTGAAGTGAAAGCCCTCCCAGTGACAGCCACCATTCGTATCCCCCACCCTACGCGCATCGGCCATATCGCGGTCGAAGTCCGCTCGGTGGATCTCGGCTATGGTGATCGCCACGTGTTACGCGATGTCGACATTGATCTTCTACGTGGAGACCACCTCGCTGTCGTCGGTTTGAATGGACAGGGCAAATCGACGTTTCTCAAGGGTCTAGCCAATATTCTGAAACCGATGAACGGCCACATACGATACGGGCATCAGGTGAAAATCGGGTACTACGCGCAACACGTCTCCGAAGAACTCGACCCGAATCGCACCGTGCTTGCCGAACTGCAACAGGGAGCACATCTCGATATCTCGCCTCAAGAAGTCAGGGACTTGGCTGGCTCGCTGTTGTTTTCCGGAGATTCGGCTGAGAAGAAGGTGAAGGTCTTATCCGGCGGCGAAAAAGCTCGGGTGGCATTAGGCAAAATTCTGCTCAGTAAAGCTCCGGTCTTGGTGCTGGATGAACCGATCAACCATCTAGATTTCGACACCGTCGAAGCACTCACCCAAGCGCTCAAGTCCTATCCCGGGACCGTCGTGTTCGTGAGCCATGATCGAGGGTTTGTGCAGCGTGTGGCGACGAAAATCCTCGAAGTCCGCGACGGACGAGTGCATTCATATCCTGGAACATATGATGAATATGTCTGGAGTCTCCAAAAAGGCGCGTTCTCAGAAGTGGGATACGACACCGATCAGATTGCCACGAAAACCGAGGTCTCATCAGCGAAGCCAGGCGAGAAGACCAATGACAGAGAAAAGCGAAAGCAGCTGGAAAAGAAACAGCGCTCCCTAGAGAAAAAATCCAGCGCCGCTGAGCAACGCATGTCCGAAGCACAGAACCGGATAGCTGAACTTAATGCAGAGCTAGAGAAAAATCCCCCGTGGGAGCGAACCAGCGAGATCGTCGAGGAAGTTGGCCGCTTGGAGAAAGATCTCAGCGAGGCTGAAGCTCAATGGGTCACGGCGAACGAAGAGAAAGAAAAGATCGATCAAGAATTGCAATCCCTCATGGAAGCTCAGGGAATCTTCGCGCCATCGCGATAGAGAGGTTATGTAACAGATATGGCTACAGACGATAAGAAAATCATTTTTTCACTTGTTGGGGTCGGCCGAGTTCATCCGCCTAAAAAGCAGGTCCTCAAGGATATCTACCTGTCCTTTTACTACGGCGCGAAAATTGGCGTGTTGGGGCTGAACGGCTCTGGAAAGAGCAGCCTGCTCAGAATCATCGCCGGCATCGACAAGGACTACCTCGGTGAGGTCAGCATGTCGAAGGGATATACCGTTGGACTCCTCGAACAAGAGCCTCATCTTGATAAAGGAAAGACGGTCAAGCAAGTCATCGAAGAAGGCAAACAGGAAATCACCTCCTTGTTGCATGAATTCGAGGAAGTCGGAAACGCCCTCTGCGACGAGGGCCTCGATCCTGATGCGCTGGACAAGTTGATCGAAAAGCAAGGGCAACTTCAGGAGCAAATCGACGCGGTCGACGGCTGGGAACTCGAGCATCAGCTCGAAGTTGCCATGGACGCATTACGCTGTCCGCCAGCGGACGCGCTGGTCGACGTTCTGTCAGGAGGCGAACGACGCCGGGTTGCCCTCTGCCGTTTACTGATTCAAGAACCCCATATACTCCTGCTCGATGAGCCGACCAACCATCTCGATGCGGAGTCCGTCCAGTGGCTCGAACAACACTTGCGTCAATATGCGGGCACCGTCATCGCCGTCACCCACGATCGATACTTCTTAGACAACGTCGCAGGCTGGATACTCGAACTGGATCGGGGTCAAGGGATTCCTTTCCAAGGAAACTACTCTTCTTGGCTTGAACAGAAACAACAGCGTCTGACCCAGGAGGGCAAAAGCGAGGATAAGCGGCAGAAGACACTCGAACGAGAACTTGAATGGGTGAAAATGTCCCCCAAAGGTCGCCAGGCCAAAGGCAAAGCGCGCGTGGCCCGCTACGAGCAATTGTTGGAAGAATCACAGGAAAAGCGCCAAGACGACTTGGAAATCTACATTCCGCCAGGTCCACGACTTGGCGACGTGGTACTTGAAGCAAAAGATCTGAGCCGATCGTTTGACGACAAACTCCTGTTTGAAAACCTGTCGTTCAATCTTCCGCGGGGCGGCGTGGTCGGGGTGATCGGTGGAAACGGCGCCGGGAAAACAACCTTGCTGCGCATTATTACCGGGAAGGACAAACCCGACGCCGGATCATTTAAGGTTGGAGACACCGTCAAAATCGGGTACGTCGATCAGGACCGAACTCTAGATGGAAGCAAGTCGGTCTGGGATGTCATTTCCGGGGGATCAGAAAACGTGACCCTGGGCAAAGTGGAGATGCACTCGAGGGGATATGTGTCCCGTTTTAATTTCTCTGGTTCAGACCAGCAGAAAAAAGTCGGCGACCTCTCAGGCGGAGAACGCAATCGCGTTCACCTCGCCTGCATGCTCAAGGAAGGCGCGAACTTGCTGCTTCTCGACGAGCCTACCAACGACCTCGACGTCAACACCCTCCGTGCACTCGAAGAAGGCATCGATGGCTTCGGCGGTTGCTGCGTAGTAGTGAGCCATGATCGCTGGTTTCTCGATCGGACAGCGACTCACATCCTAGCCTTCGAAGGCGACAGCAAGGTGGTGTGGTTCGAGGGCAACTACTCGGAATACGACGCCGACCGAAAGAAGCGTCTCGGCAAACAAGCCGATCAGCCTCATCGGGTGCGATATAGAAAACTGACCAAAGACTAGCAGGATGTTGAAAAAGGCCGCCAGCGGTGTTCTCGGTCCATTGTCGTGCTCACGCACGCCAGTACACTCCGCGCGCCAATGTCCCTGCGGCCTTGCTGGACAGTCTTTTTGAACATCCTGCATACGTTCTAATTCACGAATTGATCTTCGGTAAACACCTCCTGAATCCCAGCCTGAATCGTGACGGTCCGCTGAATGTCGCCGATTGCTATGGTGTACGTTCCGGGAAAGAGATCTCTGTTGCGTCCTAACGATCCTGTTGTAAGTACTTCTCCACTCCTATCTAGAACCGTGAAAATGTCATCTCCCGTCCCCATGACGATGATGCCCCCAGCGGCCAGGCTCGTTTGTTCTAGAGGCTGAATGACCACAGTCTGCCCAACACCATTGAGTTCAACGGTATAGTCTCCGGGAAACAGATCGACACGCGTGCCAATTGCACGGCTGGCTGCCTGCACACCTTCAGGAGTAAGCACCACATACGAATCATCGCCGATCCCGATGACAATCATATTGCCAGCAGAGAGTGCGGTTTGCTGATTCCGCAAAGTTGTCCGAAGATGACTGGGAAGGGAGGTTAGCCCTGACTTCCGCACTCAATCAGGTTCTTCGTGCAGCGCGACTCGATTGGAATTGGGAACTACGCCGAAGCATAGTATCTATAAAGTAGATGATTTTCTATTTGACAAACTAATTAGTGATATCAATATAATGGCCAGATCATGACTTGGATCCGACTAATAAGTATCGTAGTGCTGTTCCTCTTCTCGGGGCCGTTCTTGCTCGCGGGGCCGTTCTTGGGCGCCATTGACGGAGTCATGCTGGCAGAGTCTCAGGCCGAGTCTCAATCCGAATCCGAATCTGAATCCGACTTTCTGACTGCTCACGCTCATACCAATAGTCTGGGATGGTCAGGGCGGTCAGCGCCTTCCGCATCCGGGGATATTCATCCCATCCTTCCTTACAGCATTTTTCAACCTCCAGAACGTTCCTAAGTCACTGTTCGTTTTCATCGTAGAGCCGTTTACTTAGGGATAGGTTTGTGTCTCGACACGGTATTGCCGTTGAGCTATGTCGAGCTATATGTGGAGGTATAAGAAAAATGAAATCATTTATCGTTCGCACAGCCGTGTTGTGCTGTGCATTCTTTCTCACGACAACATACACCCATGCCACTGAATCCACGTTTGGGTCCTCAGCAAGTTATCAGAAGGAAGGTCAGGACGAGGCGCTTATCACCCAGTTGCATCGTCAAGAAGCCCTAGAAAAAGAGATCCGTACCCTTGAGCGCGACATCGCAAAGGATCGGTGGATGCTTCGCACCGGCGGAGTTGGAGGTGCTCGGAAGACGATGGCGGCGAGTCGCCTTCGTCAAAACACAGAGCTCGTAAGACAGCTTGGACCGAAACGAGAGAAGCTTGTTGTTCTGAAACAAGAACTCGAGACCTTGAAGGGCAATCAAGAATTCACGGCATGGAAGGGCAATACGGAGGGATCCTCATGATGGCGATGTGGCGAAGCCGCAGTATTCCGCGCCTCCAGACGAGCCATCACGTCACAGACGTTCCCTGAAGCAATTTCAGCACAAGTCGACCGAAGCCTCGATTTTCCTTTACTGAAGAAGGAGCCTGAACGGTATGAAGGGAAAGTCGTTGAGTTGACGGGCGAAATTGTCGATGTGGCAAAGGCTGATAACGGCCTCTTGATTACGGTAGAGGAGCCTGGTGCCGTCCTCGTCGAGGAGGAAGAAGAGTGGACCCAGATGGCATTTCCGGGAAGCCCTCCTGTCACGCCGAGACTCACAAAAATTGACCTGCCGACACGGGGGTTCTTTCTGCTCCATCATGAAGGGGAGCAAGACCCCGCATTGTTTCCGAAAGGGGCCTTGATAAAGGCCGTTGGAACCGTGCGTGGCGCGAAATCGTTAATTGATGACCAAGGAGTTTCCTATCGCCCTCTGCCGTACGTATCGGCGTCGTGCACGCATGTCCGGGACTGGGACAATGAGCAGGGCTCCCCGAAGTCGGAAGTTGTCGTGTGCGAGTCTGTACGTCCGTCCGTTGGATCAGATGTTCTTGCTATGAGGTGAATCTGATACAGGGCGAGGCATGCAGGCAACACTCCTGTGGGTAATCGAGAAACGTACAATCCGCCGGGTAGGTGCTGATACCACCTACCCGGTCAACACACGATTCAGCACGGCGATCAACCACAGGCCGAATGAATTCGTGATGTCTGCACGTTCGCGTCAGCGAAGCCGCACTTCAGATCCTCGTTGTAAGAAAAGCTTCACGATCCTATCCAGTGCGCAGAGGGACTCCTCCGCCACTCAGCACTCAACCCAGAGGGTTGGGTCAAGACTTAAAGCTGGACAACGACCCGCTTAAGATCAAGTACTCGGCACTACGTCGCTATTGTTCTGTGATCACAGTCCGAAGGCGTTCGCCTAAAGCTGGGAGGAGATTAAGAGGAAACACTGACGGGAAATCCCCTTTGCCCCCTTTCTTCCAAAGGGGGCGCATTTCAGTGAACCCTGTACTGAAAAGGAAGATTAACCGGATTCGACTAGTGAATGAGTTTAGAAAGTAAGAATTCAACCGGCGCGCGAACGAGCTCATGATCCTGCTGGAAGACTCCGGTTTCCATCGTCGCTGAGTCGATAACTCCATGTATCGTCTCTCGATTAAACGTGCAGGCCATCTTCTTCATCATGATGAGATCGATGGTGACCGTTCCGCCCGGGTCCTCTCCTCCTGAGGTGCTGGCTTGAGTTGGCTCCCATGATTGCACTTCTGCTTGGATGGTCATGACCCCTTCGAACGCATTGATATCGGTGACATCTGCGACCACGTCAGCGAATAGGTGTTGGTCACGAAACTTCTTGATGATCGAATGTTGAAGCGCGGGTAACATATGTTCTGGCGCGCCACCATGGTTGACCATCGTTGGGATTTCTAGCGTCACGAGGGGATATTCCGGCGACTCTGCTGTGGCAATCATCGGCCCACTGAACCCCAAGAGGACTGAAAGAAGCAGGATCGGTCGAATGATAATTCCGGTATAGACTGTGAAACCACGCATAACGGTACCTCCCTCTACATATTTCCAGTGAACGGAATGTCGATCATCCAGGCTTCATATTTCGTGATGCCCAATCCGCAAATGATGTGAATCCTTCTGGGCAGAGCGTATTGGCCAATGCGATTTTGTTTTCGGCATCCGGCCCAAAATAGGTGTACTCCTCGAAGTAATTCATCATTTCTCGGAACTCAACTGCGCCGGGAAAGGGCAGAGAATCATACACATCATTGGGAAGTTGATTGACTGCAAAATTGTGCCCCTGTCCGTTCAGGGTTGCGATCAATTCATTCCAACTCACCGTTTCTGCCGCCTGTGAAATATGGTGTCCTTGGCCGACGGTTTCTGGTTTTTCCAAAGCGCGAGCCGCCAGCCTTCCTAGCTCAGTCGGATCGCCAACATGCACGCTCTTGGAATCCGGACTCATGGCAATAACCCAGCCGGTTCTCCCATCACCCAGAGGCTGCGGCGTCATCATGCCAATGAAATTCTGGTAGTACATCGGCGCCTCAACGAACGTATGATACCGAAACCCAGCTGCTGCCACTTCCGCATCTACAAGGGCTTTACCGGTAAAATGAATGACTTCATACTTGCCTTGAGAGATTGCCTTACAGTTGGGAAGGGTTGACCATACGAGATGTTGCACACCTGCGGCTTTTGCAGCTTTCACCGCGAGCGTTCCCTGTGCAGTCTCGCTGGCACTGGTCGCAGGGTCCCAAAAATTCGTGACGACAAAAGCACCGTATGCTCCCTTAAAGGCGGGCTCTAACGTCTCTGGTTTGGTCAAATCACCTTGGACAACTTCACAACCCTGTGACTTCAGCGCCTGGGCTTTCTCGCTGTTGGGATTGCGGGTTAACACCCGCACATCGAACTTTCCGCGCGCGAGGAGCTCCTTCACCACCCCGCTTCCTTGCGTGCCCGTCGCACCCATTACTGCAACAATGTTTTTAGCCATGCTCTCCCCTCACGTAATGTTTTGAACTACACGCTCCAACGAGTTCGCACTCAGGTTTCCTCTTCCACTCGAGAGGACAGCATTTCTCAGACTTCACGTCTTTCTCTTGAGCAAAAACAAGGCAATCTTTTCGATGCCCTCTGCGACATTGCGCCAGGCGAAGTCACGATTCACCCATGATGTCACCACCATTCGCTCTTCGGTAGAGCCTGAAGGGCCCCAAAGGGTGCAGACTGCCAAACGACATCACGCGAAACCACCGGAATGACAGACAATGACTCGAAGTGACACCGGTGGGTTTTGCTTTCTTTACGAAACGTTAACGTTCTTTAGGAGGCTCTCTGCACTAGAACGCGATCCAACTGATTATCCGTTTTTTGTAGGTTGACGTCGACTGCTGTTTGGCGGATTGGAGCCTCCCAGCGCTACACGCCCACTCTTCAATCAGCGACCTCAGTCGAAACTCACTTTGCGTTCCCGAGTCGCAAACGGCCTTGGGTCGTGGAGGATCAAGGTGTCGCCCTTCTCGCCAGTTTTCCGAAACACTGCGACGTGTAGCCGATGCTGTGGGGGAATGAATGCTCCTGTTGTTTGTTGCGACTGGTCGGCTAAATAGACCGTCTCTCCAGAGCGTTTG
>JAJDBL010000386.1 GCA_029261375.1 Nitrospirales bacterium | reverse complement strand
AGCGTGTTCGTCAGCGTCAGGAGGGATCTGGTCGTTTGGACTAGCGCGAGTTAGAAATGACTGCCAGCGGTGTTTTCAGTCCCGTGGATGCACAAACACAGTGCGCATCGCACCGTGCACCCGCCTTCGTTTCTACTCCGGGCGCAAACCTTTCTACGGCCTCATTAGACAGGCCGTGGAGAACATCCTGCATTCGGAATCTGATCTTGGGCTAAGAATCAATGAATCTCCAGGAACAACTGTCCGATCTGATCCAGATGGTCGACGCGGAATTAGCCCAACGACCTGAAGCTCGTGAGGTCGGCGAACTCCTCATCACGCATCGCCGCCTTGTTGCCTCATCAAAAACGATGTGGGTCTATTCCTGTGCGTGGGATCAGGCAATGTCCCTCCCCGAAGAAACCCAAATCACCGTCCGTGTCAAGGGATCTTCGACCGCCACAGAAGGAAGAGTTGTCGGATTCGACAAAGGCCGTTTACTTCTAGGAGTCAGAAACAATCTCGGGGCCATCGCTCGACCGGTGTACGTACAGCCAGATGTCAAAGGATTCTTTCACGCCATCACCACACGCCTCCAAACCATTGCCACCAATGTTGACTCCTTGAGCGATCGTCCCGTAACCCATCTCTTCTCCACTGACCCAGATCACTCAGAGGATCGCAGTGTCCCAGGGGTATCGCTGATCGAGATGCCAGACGATCACTCGCGCCACGAGTACGTAACAGAGATGGTGTTAGTCGGACTCCGCCAGAGAAAACGAGTGCTGCTTACCTCGGCAAGAAATATTGATCTCGACGAAAGCCTGATTCGGATTGTCCGTGCCATGAGAATGGAAGGCCTGTCGTATAGCACGCTGGTCACCCGCTATCCTGCTCTGGTGCTTGAGGGAAAAGGAAGCACCGACCTTCGCCAGCTTGCCTTTGAACAGCAGCTTCGAACGAACGTTGGGCAACGCCAAGCGGAGCAAACAACCATGAGGTCCGCATATCATCGGTATCAAAAAATAGCCCCAAGCGTCGCCAATGCACAGGAGAAAAGGCAGGACCTGGACGAAGTAGAACACCTCGAAAGTCGAATCCTTCGTGAGATCGACAAGCTGGATTGTAAAGGGTCGGATCTCGGCATACAGGTTGACACGTACGAGAGCATTCCGCTGTGGCAACGGCTCTCGATGCAAGTGGGAGGAAAAAACCCATCGACAATGGTCGCCATGCGCTCAGAGTATACGGAACTCATCGACGAATTACGCGAGCAATTAGCCGACCTTCAACCACGACTCTCAAAGGCAAAGCAGGCGGCGTATCTTCCGACAGAAACATGGCGGGAGTATGAAGAAATCAAAGAGATATTTGAGGCAAGGGGCGGCTTAGAAAGCGTTCGTACGCTAATCTCGACAGATCAGGGACCATCAGATCACGCCTTTCAGGAACACTTTCTTATTGCCACCACGACAGGATGTGTGGCCTCTGACGATCTGTTCAATGATCTTCCGTTCGACACGGTCATTGTCGATGGCATTGAGAACACTCCACTTCCTCAACTTCTTCCGGTAGCATGCCTTGCGCAACAAAGAATTATCTTTGTGGGCAACGACACACCCGTTGCGTCGACTGAGCTGACAACAAAAGATACGTGTCATCCGCTAGGACGCATTCTGGCGTTGAAGACCGCGATGCTCCAACAACATCACACACAGGCCGCCGCGTCGTAACCATGGAATGCCTCTAATGCCGACCAAAGCCTCACAGCCGACAGACGGATCTACAGAGAGAACCTTGGAAATACTTGGGGTGACGCTCGCCGCAACCTCACTGTTGCTTCTTCTCTCACTACTTTCGTTTATGCCGGATGATCCACACGCCTTTCACCCGAATCCTGAAAAAGAGGCGCTGGGAAATTGGATTGGGACAGTGGGTGCATTGCTTTCAGACGGATTGTTTCGGTTGCTGGGGACAGCCGCCTACCTTCTCCCATTAGGGTTCGCCATGTGGGGCTGGCGATGCTTTGCTGCGGAACGGACCAACATAGCCGTTCCAGCCATTTTCGGATGGGTCGGCATGGTGATATTTGCATCAACTCTCTTTTCTGTTGGTTTGCGTGGAGTTCCCACCGTACAGGGCGGAGGAATCCAGCTCGTGATGGAAGTGGATGCGGGAGGAATGGTCGGTGACTATGTGGCTGAGGTTCTGAATACCTACTTCGCGTCTGTTGGAAGATCGATTATCGTCATCTCTGGCCTCATTCTCTCTATGCTCTTCGCCCTACCCATTTCGCTGATCTCGATCAGCCACAGAACACGTGAACGTGTGCAATGGCTAAAAGGTATGCGTCGTCGTCGAGAGGCAACCCCGAAGCCGGCAGTGTCGGCAGCGCCACCAACACCTCCAGCACCGAGTCCTCTCGCCGTTGCCGAAGAGCGCATCGCAGACTTTGAGCCTCCGGATCCGACGCCTCCACCAGAACCCTCAATGGGTGCAATGAGCTTGAAGACTTTGCCGTCGTCCGACACTCAACTTCCAGTGACAGTGCGTCAGGCAAACGGGAAGGAATTCCTCCTCCCTGACCCTCGGAAACTTCTCACCGACCCACCAGTACGATCTGTCCAAAACCGGGACGAACACAGTCGAGAACGATCTCGTCTCCTCGTCCAGGCATTTAACAACTTCGGTGTCGCAGGAACCGTGACCGCCATTCATCCCGGCCCAGTCGTGACGATGTACGAGTTTGAACCTGCTCCTGGCGTCAAGGTCAGTCGAATTGTGAACCTATCGAACGATCTTGCACTCGCCATGAAAGCAGAAACCGTACGTATCGTCGCGCCAATACCAGGAAAAGCTGTGGTCGGCATCGAAATCCCATCAATCATTCGAGAAGATGTCCACCTGAAAGATCTTCTGATGTGCGACGCCTATCAACAAGCATCATGGAAACTCAAGCTCGTCCTTGGCAAAGACATTTTTGGTGCTCCCGTGATCGTCGATATGCAGACCATGCCTCACTTGCTTATGGCCGGAGCAACTGGCGCTGGAAAAAGCGTCGGACTCAACACGATGATCACGAGTCTTCTGTTCTCGGCGACGCCATACGAGTTGCAGTTTCTTATGGTGGATCCAAAAATGCTAGAGCTTCAAGGGTACAACGGCATCCCCCATTTGCTCAGGCCAGTGATCACCAATGCCAAAGTCGCCGCAAAAGAACTCATGTGGGCGGTACGGGAGATGGAACGTCGATACCAACTCATGGCCGACGCGGGTGCGCGAAACATCGATCATTACAACTACATGACGTCGCAAAAGGGTGAGGAGAACCCTGAACTCCTTCCGTATATCGTCATTATCATCGATGAGCTCGCTGACCTCATGATGATTGCATCTCGTGAAGTTGAAGAATCGATTACGCGATTGGCTCAGATGGCACGGGCATCGGGAATGCACCTTATTCTGGCCACACAACGGCCGTCAGTCGACGTCCTGACAGGGCTGATCAAGGCCAATTTCCCGTCGCGCATCGCATATAAAGTGTCATCCAAAACAGATTCCAGAACAATCCTGGATGCGAATGGAGCCGAGATGCTTCTCGGTCGAGGCGATATGTTGTTCCTGCCTGCGGGTACCGGAAGAATGATACGCGTCCACGGGCCCTACGCCCCAGAGGAAGATCTTCAAGAGGTGGTGACTTTCCTTCGCGAGCAAGGCCCAACACCCATTGCGCAAACAACTTTCTCCGCAGAAACACAGGAACAGGATTCCGAAAACGGTGGCGGAGATGAATTGTACGAGAAGGCGAAAGACCTCGTGATGGAAACCGGGCAAGCTTCGGCCTCATTGATTCAGCGTCGACTGCGTGTCGGATACCCGCGTGCAGCGAGGATGATTGAAATGATGGCAGAGGAGGGAATTGTCAGTCCCCCACTACGCGATGGTCGCCGCGAGGTCGTTCTAAGACGGCCTGCAAAAGCTGACATTGAGGTCGGGTGATGATGAAGCAACATGTCATGATCATTCTCCGCGTCATCATACTTACGGCGTTGATTGTGGAGATAGGATCATACGTTTCGTTTGCAGCCGATACGAACAGTGCCGCGGAAAAGCTGGCAAACAAGATTGAAGCCCGATACGGAAAAACCGTAGACCTTCGCGCTAACTTTACACAAACCCTTCTGATTGAAGGCTTTCAAACGCCGATGCAATCATCGGGACGGGTCGCCATCAAAAAACCCGGACGACTATACAGGCAATATCTAGC
>JAJDBL010000385.1 GCA_029261375.1 Nitrospirales bacterium | reverse complement strand
GGCGAGGGAAGGGCCGTTGGGTAATATGACCAACAAGCTCACGTCAAACACCCGCCTCGATGATGGACGGATCGGAAAGTGCGGAGCAGGAGAATGCGGCTTCGTCTCTGATTTTGAGATTCTCGAGATCAATGGGCAGTACAACTTGAACATTCCTGGATGGTTGCCGATTGGATTTTTCTTCGATTATTCTAAAAACCTTGGTGCCGAGAAAAGTACGGCCTTCGGAACATCAGTCGACGAAGAGAATGACGCATTCCAGGTGTATGGCACGGTTGGAAAATTGCGCAAGCCCGGCGACTGGCTAGTGGGCTATGGGTACGCCGTCATCGAAGCTGATGCGGCCATTGGACAGTTCAACAGTGACGATCTGCAATATACCAACACTAAGACCCATACCATATTTCTGGAATACCAACTCCAAAAGAATGTGTCTTTTATCTGGGACAGCTACCTTCAGGAGAGAGAGAATGAGCTGCTCTCGGGCTTTCAGGGAAATTCGTCGCTGGATCCGGACAGTCCCCTCCGCGTGAAAACGCGGGTGAACATTTTGGTCAAATTCTAGTTCTAGAACAATCCCGTCTCTCATCGTAGGGCGGCCGATAGGCTAGAGGACAACATCAGCCGGTCGGTCGCCCATATCGTAAGCTACATCACTGTATGACAATTTTGGATTGAGCTACATTTCTGTTATTCGCGTTTTGTTTTATGTAAGTTAAGTTCTCACTCGAAGATGCCGATGAATACAGACAAATCATTCTTTAGTGCCCCATCCGACTATCTGGCATGTTAGTTGCTTGCACGAGAATACAGTGAAAGACTGGGGATCAAAATTGTCAGCTTTAAGGTTTGACTTAGTAACGTAACCAAGGGAGGAAAAGTAATGATGAAGCAAGTTTCCGTACATATTGGGATCGTCCTCATGACGGGGATTTTTGTTCTCTTTGGCGCGGCATGGGCTGCTGCTGACGATGACGATAGTATCAAAGGGCTCCTCGAAAAGTCAGGGATTTCGGTTGGAGGGTTTGTCGACACGTCCTATTCGACGAACCTCAACGAGCCGACAGACCGTCAGAGTAATTTCCGCGTTTACGATACCGAGGCAGATTCCTTCCGACTGAACACGACACACTTATTCATTGGGAAAGAAGCCACAGCCGAAGGCGGGGCCATGAACCGCGCCGGGTTCTATTTCTCACTGGATATCGGAAAAAATGCGGATGTGAACGCTCCGGCCGGAACGAACGGCGGTGACCAAATCGATTTTCAGGAAGCCTATGTGAACTACTTGATTCCCCTTGGGAGCGGGATAAAGCTCACCGCTGGAAAGATGGCGACGCTCGCTGGGGCGGAGCTGATGAATAGTAAGGATAATATGAACTTTTCCAGTTCGTGGGGCTTTGCCTTCGGGCCATTTACCCACACGGGTGTGCGGCTGAGTTATGACGTCAATTCGATGGTCGGGGTCACGCTGGGCGTGAACAACGGCTGGGATAATTTAGATGACAATAACGATTCCAAGACCCTTGAGGCAGGCCTGTCGCTCAATCCGTTCGACTCCTTGTCATGGACCCATGCCATCTATTACGGGTCTGAGCAGACTGAGGTAACCAGTCTCCAGCGGTTTTTCTATGATACCGTGCTGACCTATACGCCAAGCTCGCGGTTCAAGTTTGTCACCCAGTTTGATTATGGGAACGAGCAACAGGATGGGACCAAAGGTGCCGCCCTGGCTTCCAGGACCGCTGGCCTCGCTGATAATATATTCCCCACCGTCCAACAATCAGACGCGTTCTTGGCTGGCAATGGCGGCGATTGGAATACGGTCGTTGGATATGCGAATTATACGCCAACCGACAAATTCGGACTCACCCTCCGTGGCGAACGGTTTAATGACACGGATGGGGCGCGAACTGGCATCGACCAAACGTTGTACGGTCTGACGTTGACCGGCGCATATAATCTAACGCCAGATCTCCTGACCCGTCTTGAATATCGGTATGACATTTCCAACCAAGATGTCTTTGGGACGGATTCGGCCACGGACCCCCTTGCCAACAATCAAAGCACCATCGCGGCTCAGATTATCTACATGTTTTAATCCGCCATCTGTCGTTGGGTTCCTGCGGAACGCTGTAGGAACCCAACGACTGCATGATCAGGCGCTGCGTGGCCGTATACCGCTGACACCCCATCAAAATCTCACCTTCGTCAACACATAAAAATAATTCGTGTCCTTCTCACCGCCCATCGGTAGTGATGCCGATGTGGGCAGGCGTTTGAAAAAACTGCCTTTAAACCAATGGTCGTAGCCCAAGTCAAATTCCATGTTGGTGCTGACCTTCCATTGGGCTCGTAGTTCGATATCCTGTCCTAAGAAGTTCCCCGATCCGCCCGTCTTGTCTTGGAGCCCTGACCCCGCGAACTGATCGCGGGCCTGGGCCAGATACCAGACCCGGTGTTTGAGCTGAAGTTTCCATCCCGTGGCCGGCTGGGCAACCACACGCCAGCCCGGTGAACTGATATTGGATCGATTAAACGGGCCGTAGGTTCCGGTCGGCGCCAGCTCAAACCGCCGTGCCCCGAATAGGTTGTCAAAGGTGTGACTCTCCCTGCCGTCTGGCGATCGCGTGCCACTCGCATAATCATATTGCGCGAGCAGACGCGGGGACCATGGCAGGTCGAAGGTATATCCCAGCTCCGCGTGGGGGTTATAGGCAGAATGATCCTTCTTGCCGTTGCTCCCTGTTTGCACCGCCACCTCAACTTCGTAATCAATCCTTCCAGCCTTCGAGGGGGCATACACGCGCCCTCCGAAAGTGTTCAATTGGCGGTGCTTGCTGTCGATGGAGCGTTGGTCATTCAGCCCGAAGTAATAGAGGTTCGTGTGGAGCCACGGGATCTGTTGGGTTTCATAATAGGTTCCCCAAAAGGTAAAGTCCGTCCCGAAGGTATCGGACCGTTGTTCCCGACGGATGGTGGGGAGCGTAAAAAACGCCCGCAGTCGCCAGGCGTCGTCCCGGGCCAACTGCCAATGCAGCCCATTGAACGAGTTCGTGGTATTGCGGAAATCGTTCCGGGCCACGTAGCGGCGGCGGCCGAAATCCATCGTCATCCGGCCGATGTGGATGTCGGTCCGCAGCCTCGTGCCTAAGACGTTGTGGTGGGTGAACGAACCGAGGAGTTGCAGCACATCGGTGGTATTCTCGACGCTGGTGCCCCGGAACTCGCCGGGATCGTCTCCGAGGCTGCGGGAGTCTTGCCCTTCGAACAGAAACCGGCTGGATTGCCCGTTCAGCCCAAACCGCACGCGTGAGCGCAGAGGCACCTGGACATCGGTTCCCACCTCACCAGGGCGAAAGGGGTGATCAAAGCTTTCGAGACGGGTACGCTGTTCAAGCCCGAGATCGATCCAATCCGGCAGATCGGATGCGGAGTGCAGAGACCTGTTCCACGTGGTTTCTTTGGTACGGATCAGAACATTATCCGTGGGTGCTTCCGGCTGGAGATCAGCTGCGAAAGCACAGCTGGTCGAAAGGAAGGCGACCTGGATTCCAAAGAATAGCGGGGCGACAACGAGTGCGATCAGGCTCTGCATGCGGTGACAAGTTTAGCCTATACCAACGACGACTCAATAGTCTAAGCATAAAATGCGATTGGATTGTGATCGCAAAGCAGCAACGTCTAGGGCATGTCGCCCGTCTCGTGTCGGCAAGGACTCCTTTTCAATCGCCACACACGCCGTTTCGGATCGGGGCATAGCCTTTCGTGAGAAGGATGCATTGCCCTTCGTCGCTCAGAATCCAGTCCATATACTGTTTGATCTCCCCGGTTGGCTCGCCATTCGTGTACATGAATAATGGGCGAGCAATGGGATAGGTGCTGTCCATAGCCGTGGCGACCGATGGCTTCACGCACG
>JAJDBL010000384.1 GCA_029261375.1 Nitrospirales bacterium | reverse complement strand
CCAGCACATATCGTGAGAATGCGTCCGCCCCAGTCTGTCCAGGACGTGTGACAACGAGATGGGGAATTGGCGTGGCAACCAAGACGCCGTCGAATTCTCGCACATCACGGAAATCGCTGCGGGAATGATCGTATGCGTTGTGGAGCATCGGCGCGGCAACACCCAGCATCGCAACTGCGACGATCAGGAGACCCATTCGCCATGAGAGAAAGTGCGAGAGGGTCGTGGCCATCTTAGGGAGATACCCGACGTAGATTGGAGTGGTCTCTTTGGATGGAGTGGTTGTTGGCCCTTGGATCATTGCAGGTTCCACACGAGTTCCTGGCGGGTGTGGTATGGGATTTACAAACACATGGCCATCGCGGACAACGACATCAAACGTCGGGATCTTTTCAGCAAATGGTGGCGGTGATGCACCGGAGGCAGGGTCGTATTGGTACCCATGCCAAGGACAGGTGACCAGACCATCGATGATCTGACCTTCACCGAGAGGCCCGTTTTGGTGTTGGCATACGTTGGAAATAGCAGAGATGTTGTTTCCATATCGAAATACTGCAATTCGTTCTCCGGACGCACACACGATTTTCGCACGGCTTTCTGGAATGTCCGTGACAGCCCCGATGTGGATCAACCCCTCCTTCTCGGGAATGTCAGTGGTGTCAGAACGAAGTTCGCCCCAACCGGCCAACAGATGAAGTCCCACAATCCAAACGGCCGATAGTGCAACAAGTCCAGCCAACAATGGATCAGTGTTGGATTGCAGCGCGCCCAACACCACGTGACCGACGAGCAGTGTGTAGGCGACATACACCCCCATGTGCAAGGCCTTCCATACTGGGGCGGTGAGATTCGCGAGCCAGAAGTCATGGCTGGTCGTGGCCATGAATACCAGGATGACCAGTGCGATGATGCCCAAGGTCTCAAAGGGAAAGTTGAATAAGGATCCATAGTGGGTGTTACTAGTGAGCAGGCTGATCAAGGGGTCTCGATTGCCGTATTCGTGGTACCAATTGAGTACGAGATAGCCATGGTAGAGACCCAACAAACACATCGTCACTCCCATGTGCCGCCGGTTATAGAGGAGTGGCAGAAAAGATGAGTTCAGGCGGCACAACGGACCGATAGAGAGAATGATGGTAAGAAGGATGAATGCCGCCGATCCAAACGCACGAATCGGAACATTCATTGGATCGGTATTGGGGTCGAAGAGCGGTGTGAGCCAGATAAATCCGGAAATATAGAGAGAGATCCCTGCGAACAAGACTCCGTCGTAGATCTTCTTTTGGCGATTCCACTGTATGGCGCTATAGGCGACTGACATGAGCTACTCGTTGATCGTTTGATGAAACTCGGATGTTGGGAATTGGGCGATGATGTCTTGGTGGGCGAAACTGAAAATGATCACGGTACCGCTCCCGTTTCCGACGGCGCGTGGAATTGGCATCCGACGTAGGGATGTTCCTGAAATCTCACCAAGTAAGAGCGCGTTGCCCTGAAGGCGTTCGTTTGTGGGCGTATCGGGAGTCCAGTACACCAGAAGATCAGGCTTTAAGATAATAGATGTAGGTTGAATGAGTAGCGTGGACGATTGCGCGGTGTCAGTTTCCATACCCACTTCAAATGTGTGCTTCCCGGCTTGAATGTGTCGAAGATTGGTCGTGATATCTGTCGCGAAACCAGCCTGGCTGAGTAAGAAGCTATCAAAAGTGAACGTTGGCGGGACATCAGGACGCAATCCGATTCCGGCGAACAAAAGCGTAGGGATAAAAACAGCGAGGCCAGCAAACACGTAACGATGAGTTTGCCGTCGGATGCGAATCACGATTTTTCGCTATTCACCGTTGGGTGCACGTTTTCTGCGAGAGCGCAGAGTCGATGGGCATTACATTCGATCGGTTTTTGTGTCCTGCGTATGAGACGAGAGAGCATGAGCGGCCAGAGCAACGAGAGCCCAGGAAGTGCCAGAAGTTTGAAACCCCACGTGCTCCCTTGGATCGCGGGATCTATCTGTTGAGCGAGAAATAGCACGAATGGGATGGCAAAGGTCAGCCCAATAATCAGATAAACCTGGACCGTCACGAGAATGATCTGGGCAATCAAATCTGGGGTCATGATGCCACTGACATCTCGACGCCAGTGGACAATTGGGCAATCGTGTGGCGTAATTCACGTGCACGCCGACTCAATGTGTCATCGTCGCCATCGACGCTGAGAATGTGGTTTACGCGGTACAGCATGAGGTGATGGTGGAGCCATGTCGTGTCCTTGTCGGCGATGGGCGCATCCTCGCGCCACTGGATTTCCGCTTCAGGAAGGCAGAAAAATACTCCCCCATCTGTGCGCTGTATGCGCTTTTCCCACAGATCAAATACTCGTGCACTTCCGGTAATTGACTCTGCAGGATCGGAGCGACCATACAGATGTAGGGAAATAAATGGTGTTGAGCCTGAGTTTCCCATGAGGTGAATCAACGAATGGTCCACAGGATAGACGGATTTCA
>JAJDBL010000383.1 GCA_029261375.1 Nitrospirales bacterium | reverse complement strand
TTGACGGCATCGCTAACCGTACGCCCGTCATGACGTCACGGACCCTTGATGCCCATTCAGGCGCATCGGTCTTCTGTAAGTGTGAGAACTTCCAGCGCGCCGGGACCTTCAAGTTTCGCGGCGACTACAACACACTCAGTCAACAGTCAGCCGCTGAGAAACAGCGGGATGTGCTCGCCTACTCGTCAGGCAACCATGCCCAAGCGGTCGCACTCGCCGGTCAGCTCCTTGGCATGCCGACCACCATCATCATGCCCGAGGACGCGCCGACGGTGAAACGGGCTTCCGCAATATGCGGGTGGAGGGGAAAATCACAGAATCCGCTGGTAGACTGGGGGATCATGACGGTGAGGAATGCTCCGGACACGCATTGATATCAGTCAACGGTATAGATGAGGTGGATATGAAGATGTGCGTGAAGGGAAGAACAGAATCCAGTAAGACGAAACGATTGAATAGGTTCGCAGCGTTACTGCTCTTCGTTGCATGTGGCGTTGGTATATATATTTCTGGTGCAACGTCCGTCTACGCGATTGAGCGTATCGACCAATCACTGTCTGCATCGGCACCACTCAATTTATCCGGAACGTATTTGGTTTCGTCCGGGGCTGTGAGCACCCTCACGCTTAAGCTAGACGAAACGGAAAAGCTGACTGGGTCCTCCTTCTTCGGCGTCATCCAGCGATACTCGGGCACCCTTACCATGGTCGTTCAACCGCTTGGAGCGTGCGAACGGCTCACCCAGTTTGGAGGGGTGCTCGGTTCCACTGCATTGTTACCACCTAAGAATTTTCAGTATTCGGTTGAGACGACGTTGCAATGGTTTTTTCGAGAACCGAACGCCTCCTGGGAACTCAACTGCCGGGATGGAGTGTGTTCAATGGAGGCGCAACTCGTCGGCACCACTGCAGATGACAGTCCGGTATCCGTGCCAACCAGGACGAGCATGGGTGTCAATACTCGTCTCGTGAATGGGCTTGGTATCACGAACGCCAATAACGCCAAGTCTCTAGGGTCTCTGTGGGTCGATGGATTGCGCACAAATGTCGTCGTGTCGGAACAGGGAAGAACTCAACTACAGGCAGCGTGTTTGGACAAAGGTGAGCAGCTACTCGGCGGTGGCTCAGCATCATTTGACCTAGTATTCGATCTACAAAACAAATTTAATACGCTGGACTTACCAAAAGGAAGGATCAAAGGCACATTGAAATCAGCCGCAGAAATTAGTACCGCTGATGGGATCGATGTGCAAAATGCGACGGTGAAGCTGTTTAAACAAGATAGTTTTGTTCGCGAAAAACTCTCCAATGAAACAAATACGGATTTTGACGTATTTCTCATCGAACAAGGCCGAAAACAAATCGGTGAGTCCAAGGATGTGAAACCCGATGATAAAGGGCGAGTAACATACAAAGACATTCCATTGCTTGAATCCTTTTCTGTTGGAGGCACCACAGCGTTTCGGCCTGCGTACTACACCATCGAGGTGACGAACGGAAAAAGCGAAGCGTGTACAGATTGCGTCACATTGTCGGATGGAACCGTCGACGTAAATGAGACGGAAACCGTACGTTTTAGTAACAATCTTCGCATTAATACGCGGCCGGACACCACAGCGCCTGTCGAACACGAGATACCGCTGACGCCGTTAGACGGAATAGACAAGAAAATGGGACTGGTCACTGCCCTTGGCGCGAGTACGATCAGCCCCAACAACTATAAACCCATTGAAGACGACGTGGCGAAATTCCTGAAAGAAATAACCGATGGCAATAGAGACATAACGCCGGAACTTTCTGAAGGAATTCAGCGCGCGATATTGGCTGAAACGGTCGTGTTGGATGGCGCCAGATTTTCCAGCTCTCTCCTAAAGCTCATGTTAAAAGGATTAGGGACCGTGTTGGCAGATGTCTTTGATGATGTGGTGAATTTTAGAAAAGATGGGAAAACCTCCCTTGAAAAAGACATGAAGTTTACGGAGAAAAAGATAACCGAGATTAAAGCTGACAAATGGAAAATTGGCGATCGGGCTAAGGCCCTCAAAGAATTCGAGGGAACGAAAAAGAGGCTTGCAGAGTTCAAGGGACTTGCGGACAAGCTCGATGCGATGAGCAAAAGCCTGAAGGTGTTAGGCGCTGGCGTTGCCGAATTTTCAGGAAACAAAGACAAAGAATTTGTTGGACTCGTCAATAAAGGGATAAACATCTTTTTCAGGACGGTAAAATCCTTCGTGCTTTCACAGGGCTCACGTACGGGCGCCGCGCGAGGAGGCGCGCAGGGGTTGGCAAAAATTGCGATTGAAGAAGGGATCGGGGCATCCTTCCCGTTTGTCTTTGATGATAGGGTGTTGCCCTCGTACGCTCGCGACACCGCGCCGTTTCTCCGTGAGTCCGTCAACGAATTTATCAAACCCTGGGACAAAGCCAATCCAGAGAATTTTTCGGTAGACAATATTCGGGTGGGCGAGATTCGATCAAACCTGAATAAGACCGCGAATGAAGCCATCATTGATACCGTAGCACTACAGGATTCCGCAGGAGTGCTCGACCTTGTACAAGATGGTCTTGAAGTCGCGGGGACTGCGTTTAAGCCGGCAGAGGTGATCGCGAAAATAGTACAGACGACCAAATACATAAATAATGTGAGAAGTGTCCGTAAACCCTACACCGTCGTCTTCCGAGACATTGAAGGTTTTGTTCAGGACGGCACGTCAAAAGCGTTTGGCAAAGACGTATCTTCCTCGGTGGCTGGGTTATCAGACCTCGATCAGCCATCGGATCAACGCGCGTTCACGCAGTCACCTGTTGCGGCGCGACGCGTCACCGCACGCTTCTTCAGCCCGATGCCTGGATCCAGCAGCGCACTCATCGAAACGCTGAATCGTTTGTCGACACATTTAACGGAGAATGATATTGGAACCGCCCTTGCACTCAGCGGGGGGGATGCTGCTGATGGATATCTCAATCAAGCACAGGAGTGGGAGCGCACCAACTTGCTATTCCTTTTGCAGGCATCAGGCCTCGCTGTGTCTGCCACGTCGGCAGACGTTGGTTTGACAGACATATTGACAGAGGATGTCGAATTAAAATTAGTTCAAGTAGATCTTGAGCAAAAGGTTGCTGACCTCTATTTTCACATCTTGACATTGGTGTACGAAGATCCAGAGGATCCGTTATATATTGCGGATAGAAATAACGTGCTGTCTCTCATCGA
>JAJDBL010000382.1 GCA_029261375.1 Nitrospirales bacterium | reverse complement strand
TACCGCATTGCCTCTCTCAAATCTAAAGGTCACCCTCCAATTGCCCAATACCGCGACAGCATAATATCCTTTGAGGATACCTTTCAGCGCATGCAATCGAAATGCTGGAACGTTCATTTCATTGGGTTGAGTTGCTTCATCAAGCGCTGAAAGAATTCTGGTAAGTTTTGAAATATGGCCCGGTCTGATTTTTGGAGAGGACCGTCCCTCATAAAGGGCCTTGAGCCCTTTGTGCTTGAACCGTCTGATCACGAGACAATTGTCGTGTGTCACGCGACAGATGTCAACGCGGTGGATCGAAACCGAAGAAGGTTATTGAATGTATAGTGGCGTGTCGGACAGGAAACAAACCTGCGACAACCGGATGAGAAGAATAGATTCTTTAATCGGAGATGAAGCCTTCTAGTGGATCGTGGGATCTTCAGAGTTCTTCGTGCTGGATCCGTTGATCCTTTCGCTGACCGCTAACCGGCTTCTCCATTCGTCACGCGCGTCAACTTCGGAATTTTAACGAGCGTTCCTGGATGCATTTGTTCAAGTGTCAGGTCAGGATTATATTGGCGAAGAAGCCACACCGGGACATGGTACTTCTCTCGAGACATCGTCCAAATTGACTCTCCGCGCCGTACGATGTGGGTGTCGGTTCCCTCGATATGATATTGGTCGAAAAACCTTTCTTGAAGTTCTTGATGATAGGCCAAGCGGCGTTGTTCAAACGTTTCATCATCAACACGCGAAAATTCTAGCCGCAACCGTTCACCGATGACGACGTGTTCACCAAAACCCATGTGATTGAGATTGCGCAGTCTCTGAGTGGGAACCCCAAGCCAATCAGCATAATGCCCAAGCGTTTCGCGAGCTTGGACTTCGATCGTTTCGTCTCCAGCCGCGGTGTAGTCGCTGGGGTCGGCCGAGAGTGTCACTTGAGTCGCGGCCAGGACGTTCTCATCCAGCTCCTCGACAACGTCTTGTGGTTGTGGTCGCGGCTCGTTCAATCTGGTAATGGTCATGGTGGGTGACGCGGCCTTGGGCTCTAGCGTTTCCGGTTCAGCTAACGCCACGACGACAGTCTCTGGTTGGTCGGTGACAACCGGCATCAGACGTAGGACCTGCCCAATCTCGAGCTGATGCCTGTTTCGCATTGGATTCAGTGCCAACAGCGTTTTTTCGTCGACACCGAATCGTTGGGTGATTCTATGGATGGAATCGCCACGCCGTACCACGTACTCGCCATCATCGGGAATTGTTTGTCGCGTGATAGGGGTTATTTGTCGCGTGGGCACATCTGTCCCTGGAAGCTGAATTCGCTGTCCTGGATAGATTGGTTTACGTCGGTTAAGTCCATTAAAACCTACCAGTTCCGTCAGGCGAATGCCGTACCTCGTCGCGATGGTCGATAACGTATCGCCTCGTCGTACCTTGTGGTATCGGTCGCGCTGCTGTTTCACGAACCGTTTGTCTTGGGGGATGTTGGCCAGAATAATTTCAGGATCCCCGCTAAGAAATGACGTTGGCAAGCGCAGTTCGAAACCTCGGGGGACATACTTCTTACCAGTCCAGACTGGTTTCTTCAGGGCGGGATTGTATCGCTTCAGCGTTGCGGCATCGATGTCGAAGACTGATCCAACAGTGTTCACATGGAGATACTCGGGAACCTTTACCGTTGTGGTCTCGACTGGAATAGCATGGTCAAGGTGTCCGAAATACGCGTTGGCATTGTCGGTGACACGTACGGCGGCGAGAAACGCCGGATAGAAGTTTCGTGACGCAAAGCCGAACGTGCGACTTCGATATCGTTCGATAATCGTATCGATGCGATGTGTTTTTAATCGTCGCACGGCGCGGCGCATTCCCGCGACTCCGTGGTTGTACGCAGTCATCGCTAGCGGCCAATGGCCGAGGGTTGCATAGTTCTGTTCAAGTAATTGAGCGGCAGCGATTGTCGACATGTACGGATCTCGCCGTTGGTCGACAACGTGATCGATTCGCATGAATCTCCGGCCTGTCGATCGCGTAAACTGCCATAATCCAGCCGCACCCGCGTGGGATGCCGCTTCCGGATTAAAGGAGGACTCGACATGGGGCAGTGCCGCAATCTCGTGGGGCAATCCTCGCTCGGCAAGTGTTTTTCGGATATGGGGCATCCATGCCCCGGAACGGATCAAGCCATCTCGGAACTTATTGGCTTGGCCTTGCTGAAACCGGAGTTGCCGTGCTGCGTTTCGGAGTGTTTTCTTGCTCACCCCCTCTGGCCACAAAGCGAGGACACGCGCAGCCTCAGCAGTCAGGTTTGACCGTTTTCCTTTGGCCAGAGAGCGAAGGATCTTTGCGTACCGATCCTTGGCTTTCTCCATCGCCCTGGACCTGGCTTTTCGGCTGGAGTTTTTAGGGAGTTTCAAGACCTCATATACAACATCGAGATGTCGTAAGTCATGGATGAAACCCTCGCCCGTATTGATCTCGGTGTAGACGCGGGTCCAGAAATTTACGGCGGGGGAGATTTCAGGCGGTTGCGGAAAGAGATCTGAACGCGCGGCAGCCTCCGCGGATCCCGCGAACATCAAGAGCGCAATGATGGTGAAGAGTATTCTCATGGGGCCGTTTGGGAATGACCTCGAACTCGAAAAAGGCGTAACGAGGAAAAAACGTTGATCATGTAACTCCAGCCCGTTACCTCTACGTTGAGGGAGTAGGGATATACGTACAAAATTTCAGGTTACAAAGCAGTGGTCATCTTCAAAATTACGCGGACAAATACCGTAGAACCATATCGTAATCATGTATATCGAGACAAGCCGTACGAAGCATGACAATCGACCGTTAGGGGTCCACGACTTTGTGTTACGATTGGTCCGTCCAGCGAATGCAGCGTACCAGAGCACGACAGCAGACGGAGAACCCCGCTGACTGACGTTTTCAGCATCGCCCAAAAGGTCATCATGACAGAACCCACCATCATTTGCCCTGACTGTAAAAATGAGATCAAGCTCACCGATTCTCTTGCAGCTCCGCTCCTTGAATCAACGCGTCGAGAGTATGAGCAGCGGATTCGGGAGAAGGATGGGGATATTGCAAAGCAAGAGGCCTCCATTCGGGAACGCGAAGAATCAGTTGCCAAAGCCAAAGCCACCATCGATGAGCAGATCACGGCGAAGCTACAGCAAGAGCGGACGAAAATAGCAGCCGAGGAAGCCAAGAAAGCCAAATTGGTCATGGCGACTGATCTTGATCAGAAAGCCAAAGAAATTGCCGATCTTCACGAGGTTCTCAAACAACGCGATCTGAAACTTGCGGATGCACAGAAAGCCCAAGCCGAACTGGTCAAAAAACAACGTGAACTTGATGACGCAAAGCGCGAGTTGGAGCTGACGATAGAAACGCGAGTGCAAAGCGGCCTTGGCCTGGCACGTGAACAAGCGAAGAAAGAAGCAGAAGACGCACTACGACTCAAGGTCACGGAAAAAGAACAAACCATCACCGCGATGCAGAAGCAGATCGAAGAACTCAAACGCAAAGCAGAGCAGGGTTCACAACAGCTGCAAGGTGAGGTGCAAGAACTTGAGCTTGAAGCGCTGCTGACAACGAAGTTTCCGTTCGACCAGATTTTGCCTGTTCCAAAAGGGGAACATGGTGGAGATGTCGTGCATCGTGTCGTAACCCCAATTGGTCAACCCTGCGGCACGATTTTGTGGGAATCCAAGCGCACGAAGAATTGGAGTGATAGTTGGCTGGTGAAGCTGCGAGAGGACCAACGAGCGGCGAAAGCTGAGATTGCTGTCATCGTCAGTCAGACCCTTCCTAAGAACGTTGACACCTTTGAGTCCATCGACGGTGTGTGGGTGACCCATCCAAAATCCGCATTGCCTGTGGCGATGGCCTTGCGTCAAATGTTGATGGAAGTGGCGTCGGCCCGCCAAGCCTCAGAAGGGCAACAGACAAAGATGGAACTGGTGTACCAATATTTAATGGGCCCACGCTTTCGGCAAAGAGTCCAAGCCATTGTAGAAGGTTTTTCCACGATGCATGAGGATCTGCACAAAGAGCGAAAAGTCATCATGAAGCAGTGGGCCAAACGCGAAGAACAAATCGATCGAGTGATGCAGGCGACGGTGGGCATGTACGGAGACCTACAAGGGATTGCAGGTAAGACACTCCAGGAGATCGAAGGCCTGGAACTGAAGGCACTCGACGGGCCGGATGGAGACATTAAAGAACCCGGTGGCAATTAGCCGTCATTCTGAGCTTGACCCGGAATCTAGTATTCTTAACTGAGCGTTGCGCGAAGGTGGAAGACGCGCTGTCTGTCTTCTATTCCATATTCTGGTTCCGAATCTTGTTCATCAGTTCGACCAACGGGAGAAATCTTGGCGGCACCATCCAGCGGCATAGATCTCTCCCTTCGGTTTGAGATGACAACACTACGTTAGCCGTTCCCATCCACTCTGCGAATCGCAACCACTCGACCAATCAGATTGTCAGGAATCTTCGAAGGTGGAACCACCAAGTGGATGCGTGGGCCGACACCTTGCACTAACCGTAATCCCTCCGAAGTTCGGACAACTCCTTTGACACGAAGTGCGGTGAGTTGCTGCAGCTGCGTCATCAGATCATCCGGTGCAATTCCGCTTTCAATCGCAATTTCTTCTGCTTCAAACGATTCGTGTGTGTGTGGAGGAACGTCTGGTTGTTCGCGAGCCCTGGATTTTTTCGCCCCTGTAGGTTGCGGCGGGAATAAAATTGCAGGATCGACCTGGCTGTTCACGCTGTGTAGAACTGGGGTGCCAGGCGCCATCTCCTCAAGCACAGACTCTAAACGAGTCGCTGCGGCTTTCTCGACTAAGTCCAACTTATTGAGCACCAAGAGGTCAGCGGAGGAGATCTGTTGCTCGGCCGTGCCTTCTACATCTCGGTTATCAGCAAGCTGTTCTGCGTTCACAACGACGACGGCTAAGGCTTCGCCTGCCCATTGGGTGATGGGTTCTCGCCAGAACGTCATCAAGATTTCAAATGGGAGAGCCACCCCGGATGCCTCGACGATCATGCGGTCGGGTTTGTGCCGCTCCCACAAGTCATGAAGGGTAGTGAGCAATTCGTCGGACAACTGGCAACAGACACATCCGCCTTCTAACTCGACAAACCGGTCATCTTCGCCTTGACCAAACAGCGCCTGATCGATGCCCAACGCCCCAAATTCGTTTGATACTACAGCCAAGCGATGCCCGGTTCTCTGGGCATCTTCTAACAGGTTCCGGATGAGGGTTGTTTTTCCCGCTCCAAGAAACCCGGAAACGACGAGGGCCGGAATACCGCTAGGAGATTGATCTGACAACGTCAGCTACCTTTCATTCGCAAGTACATTTGAGTGTTCACGAGCCACAGTGATTGTATCCCAGCGTTCTACCGATGTCTCGAATCGCTTGCCATAATCTGTGTTATTGTTGAGAAATCGTGGTTGAACGTTATCGTCGTGGACGAAAGAAAGCGCCGCTTCTTGGGAGTCACCAGAAGTGTTGGTTGTGGGGGCGGAACGTGGTTCTGGAAACCCTTCGCGCTGGGCATTGGCCCGTGCTTGAGTTGTATTGTTCCGATCAACTCTTGGCTGAAGAACTCGAGCTGATCCAAGACCTTGCGAGCGGAAATTCACTCACAGTCACTCATGAGCCTCCTGCTGCGCTACGGAAACGTTGTCATTCTTCTGAGCATCAGGGCTACCTGGCAAAAATGCCAGAGTTTCCGTATGAAGAGCCGGTTTCACTTCTCGACAAAATCACAAGCGAGAACGAAACACCACTCCTCGTGATCTGCGATGCCATTCAAGACCCCTTTAATTTCGGAGCGTTGATTCGATCCGCTGATGTTCTCGGCGTTGATGGGATCTTCATCGGCACCACCCATCAGGTCGGTGTCACGAGTCTAGTTGCGAGGAGTTCCGCCGGCGCGGTCAATCACGTTCCTATCGCGCGCAGCGACAATCTTGAGGAGCTGCTCAGGGAATTCAGAACACGTGGAATCCAGGTCCTAGGAACAGACGGTAGCCAGGGAGTGCCAGTGGGGGAAAGTGATCTTCGGAAACCAACAGCGATAGTAATCGGAAACGAGGCTCTTGGAATGCGAGCTTCGTTACGAGAACACTGCGACCAACTCATCCACATTCCTCAGCATGGTCAGGTCACGTCACTCAATGCAGCAGTGTCAGCCGGAATTCTGTTCTACGAAGCACGCCGTCAGAGAGAAAATCAATAAGAAATTGCCGACAGTTCAAAGGATGTCGGAAAAGGGCGCTCAGCAAGGCCGCAGTGAGCTGCGAGACGAATCGTACTACTGTACGTTGAGTCGAAGGAGCGAAGCGAGAACGCCGCTGACGGCCTTTTGGGGCGTCCTGCTACCCCTGAGTAGGGGTTGGCAATTTGAACCGAATCAAGTCTACCAGCCGCCCGGCTTGTTGGGCTAACGTGTCAGACTCAAGAAGAAACTGTTTTTCATCTGGAGTGAAGTCCAACCCTGCCGACAGGCTGTTCACCAACACCCGGTCGCTCATTTGTCCTGATGAGATGATCTGGTACTGGTCCTCGGCTTTTTGTGAGAGGAGATATTCCTTCGCCGCGCCCGCCAGATGGCCGAGCAATACGGAATCTAAGGTTTCGGTATTGTCTTCTGGAAGAAGAGAGACTCTCGCCTGCCGATACCCGGTACCGACTTCCTCTTCTTCATACAGACAACGGCGTAGACCATGCAGCACGATGTTGTATCGGCCGTCGGACATCTTCTTCACACTCACCAGACGTCCGACTGCGCCTTGCTGGAAAATCAACGGTGCGCCCTCATACTGCTCTTCCCATCCCTCTTTGAGTAATGCCATACCAATACACTGGTTTCGTGCTGCCGTATCCGCGACCATCTCGCGATAGCGAGGTTCGAAAATATGGAGAGGCAAGTACGTGTGAGGGAACAAGACGACGGTCGGCAACGGAAAGATCGGAACGATCGTTGGGATGGGGAACGGTGCTTCCTGAGTTGGCAACGAATCAGATGACATGTCTAAGGATACCGAAGAAATTTTCGTTCTGTCAAAGCTCGACAGG
>JAJDBL010000381.1 GCA_029261375.1 Nitrospirales bacterium | reverse complement strand
GGATTCTGATGGACGCACCCTCGTCTGGCTGGAAGAACGATCAGACCGCGGAGTCCTTGTCTGTCTACGCGACGACGGTCACGCACCGCGTGACCTCACGACAACGCTCTCCGTCCGTGCGAAGGTTGGATATGGCGGGGGAGAATTTACCGTCGGGCATGGACACGTGTACTTCGCCGAACAGTCTGGACGTCTGTACCGGCAACCGCTCAATGCTGGAAGCGCGAAACCCATCACACCAGGCTACGGATACTCGGCAGCACCAAACCTCTCGCCAGATGGGAACTGGTTGGTCTACGTCCACTCCCACCAAGGCACGGATGTTCTAGCCATTGTCGATGCCGAGGGAACACAGTGGCCGCAGATACTAGCGGCCCGTGCGGATTTCTATATGCAGCCATCCTGGCATCCCTCCAGCGAATGGCTGGCCTGGATTGAATGGAATCATCCCCAAATGCCATGGGATGGAACCCGATTGATGCTAGCAAAGGTACGAATACCTGAAGGTGGAATGCCTCACATCGATACGCCAACTGCGATTGCCGGGAATGCGGAGACATCTATTTTCCAGCCGGAATTCTCTCCCGATGGAACCTCAATCGCGTACATTTCAGATGAATCAGGCTGGGGAAACCTTTGGACGTACGACATAAAGGAACAACGCTCTCAACCTCTTATCAATGAACCGGTAGAGCACGGGATTCCCGCATGGACCCAAGGACGGAGAACGTTTGGATTTCATCATGACGGGACACATATCTATGTTTTGGGCAACGACCATGGTCGGTGTCAACCTCGTGTCGTCGACATCAAGAATGGAACGGCATCTGATGTGGAGGGATTATCAGACTATCAATCATTCGGACAGATTGCGGTCTCGCCAACAGAATCGTTGATCGCGGTGATTGCATCATCCGGCACCACCCCATCACGGATACTCACCTATTCGTCAAACGAAAATGTCGGAATCTGCGCACGAGCGACCGATGAATCTATTTCGTCAGAGGACCTGACAACACCCAAGCCTATTCACTGGACATCAGAATCCGGCGACACTATTCATGGGATCTACTATGCTCCCCACAACCCTCAATTCGAAGGACGCGATCTTCCCCCGGCTATCATTCAAATCCATGGTGGGCCCACTGGACAACGTGACACAAGCTTCAGCCCAGCAAACCAGTTCTTCGCGACGCGTGGATATGCAGTGTTAGAAGTAAACTATCGTGGAAGCACAGGATATGGAAAAGTCTATCGGCAAGCCCTCAGTGGAAATTGGGGCGTGTTTGATGTTGAAGACGCCGTCAGTGGGGGCCAACATCTGGTTGATGCGAAGCTGGCTCATCCAGAACGCCTCGTCATCATGGGAGGAAGCGCTGGTGGCTATACAGTACTACGAACATTAACCGTCAGACCTGGGTTCTTCAAAGCCGGAATCTGTTTGTACGGTATCTCTAACCTGTTTACGCTGGATGCCGAAACCCACAAGTTCGAATCTCACTATCTCGAATCGCTCCTCGGCCCACTACCCGAATCAAGCGCGATCTATCGAGAACGCTCACCCATCTTTTCAGCTGACAAGATCCGTGATCCCCTCGCGATCTTCCAAGGCGACCAAGATAGAGTCGTTCCAAAAGACCAGGCAGAAGACATGGTGAAGGCGCTCAAGCAGAACAGAATCCCTCACGAATACCATCTCTACGAGGGGGAAGAACACGGGTGGCGAAAAGCCGAAACGATCGAGAAATTTTATACGTCGGTAGAAGCCTTTCTCAAACAGTACGTCGTGTATTCGTAATGATGTTCAAAACGGTCGGCCAGCAAGGCCGAAGACCCATTTTTCGCGCGGAGCGTACTACACGTACGTGAGCACGAAAAATGGGATGAGAACGCCGCTGGTGGGCTTTGGGGACATCATTACTCGGAGCTGCCTAGCATGTCATCGACCAACGGCCGATTCAAATCATCGCACCCAGGGCAGATTGTATCGAACAACGCATGATAATCCTCAACATAGGTGTTCTTGTCCATCAGCTTCTCTTCGACCACTGAGTCATAGCAGCTGGGGCACAGCATCATCGATCCACGCATGACCTTCACCAGTTTTCGTCCAACACTGCTTTGTTGCATAGTTCCTCTCCTTCTGTAGGTTAGTTTCTAGCGCTTATGTTTCGATGGGCAGGGTTGCATCCCGACTCCACTCCCACCACGAACCAGTATAGTTCCGAACGTTCGCGTATCCTGCGTATTGAAGCACGGTCCATAGCCATGCTGAACGAACACCGCCGGTACAATAGCAGACGATTTCCTGATTCTCACTCAGCTTATTTTCATCGAACACACGGCAAAGTTCTTCTTTTGGTTTGATCGAGGCATCTTCATTGAAGAACTGATCCCATGGAATATTGATAGCGGAAGGGACATGACCACCACGAGGAATTCCCGGCCCCATGGCACCTTCATACTCTTTCACACTCCGCGAATCGATCACGGCATGAGAGTCAACGCATTTGCCGTCAGCGCGCGACTGGACTAGGGCTTTCATCTCATCCTTCAATACCACAAGCTCAGGGTGTACCGTCGCCTTGAACAAGGCTGCGGTCGGACTGGAAAATCCGATCTGTGTTTTCCGCCCCTCGCCTTTCCATTTGACCCACCCACCATCTAACACCTGGACATTTTGATGCCCGAGATAGGAAAGCATCCAATAGATTCTGCCTTCAGAGCCCCAGGAATCGAATGGATCAGTATAAACCACCACGCGATGTTCATTTCCGATTCCTAACGCGCTTAGCTTTTCTTCCAAACGATTGACCTGTGGATCGAGCAGCCCCTTGATATCAGAATCAGGATCGCTGAAATCACGCCACACAGTTTGGACCGCACCTGGAATGTGCCCAGCGATAAATTCAGGCTTTGACCGCACGTCGACGATGACGAGACCGGGTGATCCAAGATCCTTCTCAAGTTCTTCAGTTGTGACAAACAGTGATGCCATTACGGTGCCTCCGACAAGTCTATTAGGTGTTTAGACTGAAGGTGAAACATTCAATAATTCCCTATACACAATTGATGATCTTACTCGGAAAGCACATCTAACTGTTCTTCCCTTCAACCTTCAACCTATCCACCTGCTTACCATCCATCTCCCCACCACACTGTGGTTGATAGGCCGCCATCAACTTTTCGTGGTTCACATTATATCCACGCTGCACCACATCAGGAAACGGGCCGGTCAGCGGGATCTCGCTCTCAAACACAGGGAAGTTGTACGGATCGTTTCCGGTCAACCCCCATTTGTCACGCAACATCTTATTCTGCGCGTCAGTCTGGATGTGATAGGTCACCACCGTTTTCAGTGTCAGCGGCCCTTCCATCCCAGCAAGCTGAGGCATGCGGTACTTGAAACGATAATTCCGGCTCTGCAACGGTTTCAGCCGATTGTCCCACACCTCCCAGATCACTGGCTGCCACAAAATCCAACGGCCCATGGTATGGGATTGGTCCTCTAACACCTCGCCATTCTGATCGACGATCTCAAAGTCGATCGTGAAAAATCGATCAGGATCACCCGTCGGGAGTTTGTGCCCCGCCCCGGAGTTGGTAAATTCCATAAGGAATTCAATCTCCTGTCCTGGCGGCAATTCTGGGGGATCGGCCGTTAGCTTGACCGTGATTGCCCGTTTCACCTGTTCAGGATCATGCCCTCCCCGCCACAGATGCTTTCGGCCCTTTCTCATCGGGCCACCGGTTGCAACAGGTCGTTCAACCTCCGGCATATGGCAGGTCTGACAAATATACCCTTGGTTAAAGTAATGCTGGCCCTCAAACTCGGGATACGTTCCGCAGGGCCCCCCGTTGTAAAACTGAAATGGGCCTGAAGGGACTTGATGACATCGGTAACACAAGTCCATGGACCGGAAGATGGGATCGTACATGGTTGGATGCGGCGCATCCGAGTCTTCATAGGGACCGCGAATCACCCCATCACGAACGTGACACGCCGCGCAGGTCACGCCTTCGTGCGCAAGCGCAGGATCGTAATTCGGATTGGGCATCTTGACCGCTTTCTCAACACGATCCCGAGGGATATCGGTAATGATCTCAGGCTGTTGATTCTGAAGCGGGGTATGGCAGTTCAAACAGATAAAGCTCTTGTCATCACGTTTCCAGTAGGCTTGAAAAAAAGGATCGTCAAGCGCGTTGGCATGAATAGACGTTTTCCATTCGTCATAAATCGCTTGATGACATTGGCCACACGACTCAGCCTTGAGACTGTCGATCCCTTCTGGGACCTCTTGGAAGGGAATTGCATGCGAGAAATCCTCACGAAGCCCAAAGATCACCACCGGCCGAAGTTCGGTGTAAAAGATATACACCCCAAGCCCAAGCAGACCGACGATGCCCAGCGCCCACAAGCCTTTTTTCATTGCCTATTACTTTCAGATCTCCTCCCCCCTGGCGGGGGAGGACTAAGGTAGGGGGGATCCGCTACTAGCTTTTTCCGAATGGTAGTTCTTACAGCTTCGATATTTCTTAGCACATCATTATTCCAAAAACGAGTCACGCGGAATCGTTCACTTTCTAACCAAGCAGTCCGCTTGTCATCTTTCTCTGTATGCATATCATGTTGCCCACCATCCACTTCGATAATCAATCGCCTTTCCAGACAGACAAAATCAACAACATAGGAGCCAATCATGTGTTGTCTTCGGAACTTGTCTCCTTCAATCTGTCGAAGCCCTAGATGTTTCCAGAGGACACGTTCTGCATCCGTGAGATTTCCCCTCAGATTTCTTGCGGCGGCTAAACTCATCCCCCCCATCCCAACCTTCCCCCGCAAGGGGGGGGAGGGGTTATGTCATGATTCTTCGTCCACGTACGAAGCATTCTTAGCCTCTCCTCCCCCTTGAGGGTGGAGGATGAAGGTGGGGGTGCTCATCCGAACATCATTTTTCTCTTACCCACCCAGCAAAACCTCGATATGCCGATACACAGATTTAGAGATCGAATCGAGATGATAGCCACCCTCAAGACAGGAAATGATTCTCCCACCTGCATGTTCATCGGCAATCCCTTTCACAATACGTGAAAGCTGCCCATAACCATCTTCGGTCAATCGCATACTCGCTAGCGGATCATTGTGGTGCGCATCAAACCCGGCGGAAATTATGACCGCATCGGGCTCAAACTCTTTCGCCGCTGGAACCAGGCGAGTGTTGAATGCCTCGATATATTCGTCATCACCGCTTCCCGCTTTCATGGGCACGTTAATCGTTGAGCCTATTCCTGCTCCAAATCCACGCTCTCCTTCTCCACCCGTCCCGGGATAGAACGGATACTGATGGGTGCTAAAAAACAACACCGAGGGATCCCTAAAGAACGCCTCTTGCGTTCCATTGCCATGATGCACATCCCAATCGACAATGAGGATCTTTTTCAGCCCATACTTCTGTTGAAAATACCGCGCACCAATGGCCACGTTGTTGAACAAACAGAAACCCATTGCACGCGATGGCTCCGCATGGTGCCCTGGAGGACGCACCGCACAGAATACCGAGCGAACCCCGCCGCTCATCACCGCATCGATGCCTGCAAGAACCCCGCCGACAGCTAGAAAGGCAACATCAAGGGAATCGCGGGACATCGGCGTATCCCCATCTACATAGGCAAGATCGTTTCCGGCTTCAGCACCCACCGCACGCAATGACGCGACGTGTTGAGGTGAGTGCACACTCGTAATCCATGTTTCTTCGGCAGGCTTCGGCTCGATCCGCGTCAGTTTGTCGATCAGCTGCTTTTCTTCAAGCTGCGACATAATCGACGTGAGACGCTCCGGCCGTTCCGGATGCATCGGTCCGGTTTTATGCTTTAGGAAATCAGGATGATAAACCAGTCCAACCTTCGCCACGTGCTACCCCTTCTCACACTAAGAATTCTGACAGCGCTTATTGTAACGGATATCCGTCGTCGAGAGATATGCCCAAACATCTGTCAATGCGCCAAGTTGACGCCTAGGAACGCGAGTTTTAGAATCTGTGCCTTCAATCGATATTCTCAAACTTCATAGATCAGAATTTCTCCCCCCAATTCTCAGCAGCAGAAAGGAGACAGGCATGTCACGGGGAAAAACCGTTTGGCTTACCGGAATATGTTGCATCATATTCACCATGCCTGTGCACGCGGAACTCTATATCGCGGGACAAGTCGGAGCGAATATTCCACAAGACTATACTGACATTCGTGGAATTGAGTCATTTAGCGGGACGACCGTGAGCGATCTGGATCTTCGCAATCAGATCGCGTTCGGGGTGAAGGTTGGCGGATATCTCCGCGAATCGTTAAGCTGGCTCGGATTTGAAGGCGAGTTTTACCACAGCGACTCGGACATCAAGGCACAAGCAACGACGACCAGTGGACCCATTCCAATTTCGGCTCCCGGCGGTGGTGGGGTGATTCGAACAGATATCGCGACCAACACCATTGGGCTCAACCTCTTAGCCCGATATCCTGGGAAGCGATTTCAACCGTATGTTGGAATCGGGCCAGGCATTAACGTGTTTTCTGTGACCGCGCCCGGTGTTGATGGGCTTCCCACGACATTGACCTTGAATATCCTGGCAGGCATCAGAGGCTTTGTGACCGAACGCGTCGCCCTCTTCGCCGAATACAAATACAATCGAGGCTCGCTTGACATGCCGGATGTTGGAATTGAGGGTGACTATCGAGTCAACCTGTTCATGGGTGGCATTTCCTATTCCTGGAAATAACCCCTCCGACTCTTTCCCTGGCAAACTCATCATTAGGAATCCGGAGAAGGCGGCGGTTGATGGAGCAAGCCTGAAGGAAGTGGCGAACTCATAACGCTCAGGAGGGACGACGCTCACACGAGCGTTGTCCCTCCACACACATTTTCAAAAAGCACTTCTATCTATCCCGCCATCGATCATCCCAGTCTGAATCTGTCGGTTGCTCCAGTTCACCGTAATCAAATTCAGTATCTTGATCGTCGTCTTCAGCGTCTTCTTCGGCTTCCCTCCGTCTGCGAGCTCGCATCTGCCCGATACGAATTCCCAATACGACGAACGCCAAGACGGAGATTCCTATCCAGATTGAAAAATCGCTCGTTGCGACCGGCACCCAACGAATCCACAGAGACTGCCCTTCCACAAACTCTGTCGCAGCCTGCTCGGGGAATCGAGCAACGACCTGCTGAAATGCAACCGGAAATGGGATGTCCTGTGCAACCAGGGTGAGGATTCTGGCTGGGGTCTCCGGTCCATATTCTTGAATGAGGTATCGGATGAAACCGGCGGAGAGGCTGTATCCACGGCGTGCGGTCGGTGCGTTTCCGCGAAAGAACGAATTTACTCGTTCGAGCGAGAACTGATCCCGATCGCCAATTGCCCAGATCAACCTCGCGCGGTCTTCAATATCCCAGGTACGCGCCGCGATGGTCGCAATGCCCTCATCAAACCATCGTGGAATTTCTCGTCCGCGCGCGGCACGATAGTTCAAGATGTGCGCGACTTCATGGACGAGCAGATCTTCGATGGCGCGGGCAGGATAGGAATGGACACGCTGCGCGAACAGCACAACGGTGCTCGACTCTCCCAAGGCGTAACCCGACACCCAACTAGGGAGTTGATTTACCAACTCTGATGTCTCTGGAACAAGATATACCTGAATTGGCATCCCAGGATGATCAAGACCTGCGAGTTCGAGCGCATAGCTGTAGTACGGCATCACCATTGTGCCGAGGCGCGTCGAGATGGGGACAAGATGTTCGGGTGTGTGAAACACCAGCTCCGGCGGCTGCATCGCGGCTGATACATTTGCCTGGCACAGCAGCCCTGTACACACTAAAAGACCTGCGAATTGACGCCATTTGGTGCCAGTGCTAAGGTGATTTCCATGCCAAAACTTCCACATCGCATCCTCGGAAAAACCGGTGTTAGCGTGCCGATTCTCGGTTTTGGCACTGCCCCCATTGGTAACCGTCGTAGCCTGAAAGATGCGGTAGACATTTTTCATGAAGCGATCAATCTCGGCGTCACCTATATCGATACCGCTCCAGCTTTTGCCGGGTACGGACGTGCGCAAGAGTACCTTGGCCACGTGCTCAAAGAACGGCGCAATGAAGTCT
>JAJDBL010000380.1 GCA_029261375.1 Nitrospirales bacterium | reverse complement strand
GATACCTAGTCCAGATTCGACGACCTAATAAGAAAGCGTCTACACCTGCAAATCTCACGATACTTGACAGTGTTAAGCCTGTACGATCAGATAGTTTTAAATACGAGTCATCTTACGTCGATGTGTGAAAAAAACCTGCATTGCGCCAACTGTTTTCGCGGAATCAACCAACCCATCACATGACACAGTCGTCGCGACAGCCTAACCTCAACGCCCTTAATCTTCTTATTGCCATCCCGTGCTTGAACGAGGAGGCCACGGTCGGCCGAGTTATCGCTGGCGTCCCACGAGACATCCCTGGGATCGGAAACATTGAAGTGGTGGTCATCGATGATGGATCTTCCGATAACAGTGCCGCGGTCTCCCGCGAAGCCGGGGCCGAGGTCATACACCACCCGACCACGCTTGGTTTGGCCCTTACTTTCCGAGATGCTGTACACAGGGCGCTATGGAGAGACTTCGATATCATGATCCACATTGATGGCGATGGGCAATTTAATCCAGCAGATATTCCCTTGCTAGTTCAAGCGATTATCGAGAATGAGGCACACATGGTCACGGCATCGCGATTTATACAGAAGGATCTCATTCCAGAGATGACGACCATAAAATACTTGGGCAACCGATGGTTGACGTTTCTGGTTTCCAGACTTACTGGGAAGAGGTTCTATGACGTGTCATGCGGATTTCGGGGCTTCTCTCAAGAAGGCTTGCTTCGCCTCAGTCTCTTTGGAACATTCACATATACGCAACAAACATTTCTTGATCTGGCGTATAAGAATCTTGCAATCCTGGAAATTCCGATCAAAGTACGTGGCACCAGAGAATTCGGCACCTCACGCATTGCCTCTAGCATTCCACGTTATGCCCTCAGGACGATGCAGATCATTCTCCGTGCGTTTATCTCCTATCACCCACTCCGTTTTTTTACTGCAATCAGCAGCATCTTCCTTATTCCCGGACTAAGCTTTCTCTCGTTTCTTGGATTACATTACATCCAAACACATGCGTTTACACCTCACATCTGGGCTGGGTTTGTCGGCGGTTCGCTAACGTTTCTAGGCATCTCAACTCTCATCACCGGCTTTATCGGCGACATGTTGGTACGTATCCGCGTGAATCAAGAAACTCTTCTCTACTACGCCAAGCGTTCCGCATTGGAACAACTCAGAGCGAAGACATAAAAAAACCTGTAGACACACTTCAGAACACCGTTCCAACGATCAAGAAGCATCCTTCCGATCCAGAATGTGACGAGTTACTCAACACGCTATATCCTCAGGGTATATTCAACAATCCAATAGATTGCGAGAGGGCCAGGGCCAGGGGTCTTCTTCAGGTTCGCTGCCTGGAAACCCGCGGCCAGGATCTCGTGATGAATGCTTGCCGCGTTTGAAACGTGGTAGTGACCGTGAAAACCGGCCAGACGCCTCCCAAAACGATAGAACATGCTTTCGGTCGGCAAACTGACCAGCAACCGACCTTCCGGCTGCAAGCGACTTCGAAACAACGCAAGGCACTCGTGAAGCTCCTGGACATGCTCTAGAACTTCCGCCGCCACAATCAGATCGAGAGATCGATAAGGAAGCGCACGCTGAAATTCCACGTTCGACAATAGCTGCACATTTCCCAACCTCCATTCATTCACCAACATCGTCGCCGGTTGAAGATGGAGGTCAACACCATAGACTGTCTCGGCACAGTGGCTCGCCTCGCCCAACAACACGCCGGTGCCACAGCCATAGTCCATGATCACGCACGACGATCGATCGAATCGTCCAACACAGATCTGTCGCAACGCGCGTGCAACCAGGTGGACACGATGCCAAGCCATCCATCGAATCAATGGGTTCAGATGGAGGTAGCTGGGGATGGCCATTTCGTCACGTACATCGTCATGGAGGGCCTCTGCCATGCGCCGCAGAAGACCCGAGGAGATTTGCCGCATCACCCACTCTCCAATTCAGGCACAACGATCATGGTCAACCGCGCGCTTACGAAAATGTTCGTGGTCCCCAACAAAAAGACGTAAAGGACTGAGAACAAATAGGATGGTCGAGCCATAAATGCAAGTACCAATCACCTGAGAAAGCCACGAACGAGATCGCATCCGAAAAGAAAAACTCTTGCACCATACCCCCCAGCATGGTAAAAGTTGCGCCATATCATGTTTTACCCATACTGCAAATCAGGCCAAGGCTACCGAGCGCGCTGGACGATCTGCGCGATCACCATCCTTCTCCTCACCCCCTGCCTTCCGACGGTGGCTTTGAGCCAATCGTCTGAACGAGCAACCCAGGACTACGAACTCCACTATACAAAAGGTGTGGCAATGTTCGATCTTGGGGAGTACGACGCTGCCAGAGCCGAACTTGGGAAGGCGCTCGAGGCCAAACCAAGCGACAACGAAGCCAGTTTCTATCTCGCACTGACCAACAACAGGACAAAAGGCTATGCCGCTGCCGAAACGTTGCTCCTCAAGTTACTCGAGCGTGACCCGACATTTACAGATGCTCGTTTCAACCTCGGGGTGTCACAATTTAACCTCGAGAAATACGAACAGGCTCTGCAACAGTTTTCCTCCGCTGTCGACGAGGATTCAACGAAGCCCCTTCCGTATTTCTATCAGGGGCTGACGTTGAACAAGTTGGAACGATACAGTGAAGCCCCACCACGTTTCGAACGCTCGGCACTGCTCGACCCGGATTTGACTTCCTCGGCGCAATACCAAAGCGGGATTGCCTATTTTCGAGCAAATCTTCGCGACGAAGCAAAGGATGCCTTCGAATCCGTGATTGCCACAGACCCAGATTCGGCTCTAGGAAAGTCCTCTCGAGATCTTCTTGAGCAGGTCAAGGCGGGAAAGCCGAAAGGCCAGAAGAAAAAGAAATCTTGGGATTTGAGCTTCATGGTAAGCCCGCAATACGATGACAACGTCATTCTACAGGCTCCTGGTGGCGCACGTCCGGAAGATATTTCGCGGCAGGACGATTACAAAACGACCATGTATGGCCGAGGCGAGTTCAGGTTTAAAGAGACCGAGAACATGGTGCTGGGAGCTTCCTACTCGTTTTATCAAAGCTTCCACGCTGAATTGGATGAATTCGACGTCCAGGCACACTCGCCAACACTCTTTGGAACATATCAGATGGCAGACAATGTGCGTGCGAGAATGGAGTATAAGCTCGATGCCTTTTCAGTCGGTCGTGAGGCATATATGGTAGGTCATTCCTTAAATCCCATGCTCATGATTGCTGAACCAGGTGATATGCTGACACAGATTCAGTATCGTTTTCAGACAAAAGATTTTAACGATGATGATCTTCTCTTCCCGGAAAACTCAGACCGCGATGGCGACAATCACCTGTTCGGGCTGACACAGTTTCTCCTCTTCGCGGAACGGCAGGGAAACGTGAGGGCCGGATATACCTTTGATGTCGATGACACGCGGAGCCAGACTTGGGATTACCAAGGCCACAGATTTAACGTAGGTCTGACGGCGCCGCCGTTCTACACGTTTCGACTGGACACTGGATTTGACTACTACATTCAAGACTACATCGGACCCAACGAGTTCTCGCCTACACTCTCCGAACGCTTCGATGACATCATGAACGTCTCCGTTACCGTTACCAAGCCCATTGGAGAGTCATACTCCGTTGGTTTGCAGTATCTCTACACACGAAACCAATCGAACATCGGGGCCTTTGACTACAATCGAAGTGTGTTCGCACTCGTGGGCAGCGGATCGTTCTAGAAGCTTTTTCTTCTTACGCGTTTATCTTTCTCGTTTGCACGTCTATAATATCTAAGCCTCCGCCAGTCTCTGTTCTCCGCCGAAACCGGCCGGGGAGGTCAGGTGACGAGTGTCACAGCTTTGATGTGAAGTTAGCCCCTATGCTCAATAGGCTAACAAGGCTATGATTAGGAAACGACGATTAATTGGCGCGGAGGAAAAACGATGATTAAGCGACACGGAACAACGGTCATAACGATAGTATCCGCCATTGTATTCGCGACAGTGGCGTTCTGGGCTTCTAGCAGTGTTGCCCAAACCGATGCGGCAAAATCAATTGGCAGTTATACCATTGCGAAAGGCGCAGTCACAGTTACCCATCCCGGCGAAAGCACCGCCCTACCCGTCAAGGTGCGTGACGGAGTCTTGTTCCGTGATGTCATCACCACCGGTCCAAATTCTCGCACGAAGGCTCTGTTCATTGATGACAGTATCATCACCCTCGGGGAAAATAGCTCGGTCGAGATTACCGAGCACGTGTTTGACCCCAACACCGACCAGCGAAGCGCGATCGTGAACCTGATTAAAGGCAAAATACGCGTATTGGTGGGAAGGACCTTTCTCGGTTTAGGGTCGAAATTTGAAGTCCACACCAACACGGCCTCGGTGGCCGCCCGTGGAACCTATATGGTCATCTGGGTTGAGCCCCCAACAGAAACAGCGGACGGCCTCGCCGTCCCAGCATCATTTGACGTCGCCCAAGCGCCTCCCGTCGTTGCACCAGGCGGAACAGGCGCGGCTCTTCTCAATGGATCAGCCTCCTTTACCACCCCGCAGGGGACCGTCACGATCCCAACCGGGAGCTTTTCATTCGCGGGACCGGGAGGGGCGCCGTCTGTTCCTACACCATTTAGCAACGTTCCAACGGTAGTCAACAACATTAACGCAACCAACGTAAAGAGCGAGTCAAGCCCCCCAGAAACAAAATCCACAGAGACCTTGGCTAGCCAAGGTCAAACTCCAACGGTACTCGTCGAATTGACCACGGGAGTTACAGTAGTTGGTACTGTCACAGGCGGGACGACCGGCGGTGGAACAACCGATGGCGGGACAACCGACGGTGGGACAACCGACGGCGGGTCAACCGGGGGCGGAACAACGGGCGGTGGAACGACCGGCGGCACTGGGGCAGTTGTAGTAACACCCACGGCACCCGTCATTGTCCTCCCGCAACTGACTCCAGCGTCAGTGCAAATTACGCCGGAGATGACGCGAATGGAGGCCGCCATTATCGGCGGAAGACAGCCTACCGGAACACTGACCTTGGATTTAGGGTTTTAATCAACTTTCTGAATGACGGAGAGCAACGGCATGAGGCAGATAATGAACCCACAAGTCGACAATTCAGGATTGAAACGTGTTCTTGCCTTACTTGCGTGTTCGTTGCTCTTTGGCTGCGGCGATGGTGGACCTACGGGTGACATCAACAGCTTAGACCAGGCCTTTCCGTCAGGAGTTCCTGGGATTTCAGGCACATCCACTGATAGCGCACCATCTGACAGCGCTTCCGTTACATTGAAAATCTCGCTTCCGGACGAACTCAAGGCTCTCGCTGCGACGGCAGCAAATGTGAAAGCGTTAATCCCGCAGGCTATCACTGAAATATGCGCAACCATTACTGGGGAAGCTCTCGCCAACAGCGGAGCCCCGGCGTGCACATTTGTTCCTGTTGAGTCCTCAACCGCGGCACTTACCTTTACCGATGTCCCAGCAGAAGTTTCACTCAACGTCCTCGCCATGGCATTTTTCGGCGCTGAAGAAGTGTTTACCGGGATGGGGACAATTACCCTTGCGGACGGCGCAGCGGCAACCCTCCCTATCGCAATGTCATCTGTGGCTGGACGGACATCTCCCGCGGTTGCATCGATCCTCCCTGCTGATGGGGAAATAGACGTTCCACTCGACACGATCATCGCGATCAACTTCGCGGGATGCATGGAAGGCGAATTTCTTAGCTCGGCAGTCTCGGTGACAGGACCATCCGGACTCATCCCAGGCACACTCACCTGTGGACTAACATGTACCGCAGCATCATTTGTTCCCACTGACCTATTGCCTGAAGACTCTCCGATTACCGCGACAGTTTCAACCGCCGCGCTTGGGTGCGATCGACTCCCACTTCCAGTGAGCGCATCTTCGACCTTCAATACGCTACTCCCCGAACCGCCACTGCCGCCAGAACCAGTCGACGCAGACGGAGACGGGGTCCCCTTACCCGAGGATTGCGACGACAACAACCCGCTAGTCTTCCCAGGCGCGACCGAGATTCCCGACAATGGAATCGACGAGGATTGCGATGGGCAGGATGCTACCACAGAACCAGAACCCGAGCCCGAGCCCGAGCCCGAGCCCGAGCCAGAAGTAGTGGTGCCCCCCGTGACACCGGCGGCAACTGGAACACCAGGTCTGGATGTCCAGTTCCCAGCGCTCATCGTGAACAACAGCCCGATCGCTGGAGCAACCAACGTTTCAGTGTCACCGGATATCGATGTCACCTTCGATGCCGATATGGACAGTACGACAATTACCACCTCAACATTCTTGCTCACGAGCCTCGCAGGCCAGGTCTCAGGAACTGTAAGCTACAACTCGTCAATCAAACGGGCGACATTCACTCCAGCTTCAAACTTAAGCCTAGGAACGGCATATACGGTCATCCTCACCGGAGGCATTAAGGCAAGTGACGGGACGCCACTGCCGGAGTTCTCATGGACATTTGTTACGGCGGCGACCAATATTGTGATGGCGTTGGTCAATAACGGAATCACCGCCTTCTCAGCTGGTCCGTCGGAGACGTTGGAGGTGGCGACGATCCTAGGCAGCGCAGCGGCACTGGATAACGCCGCGGTCGCAATCCCCGGCGCCTCTGCAAAAGTCAAACTGACCCTGGCAAATCTGACCGGAACAGGCACACTGTTCGCAAGTCCACGGTTTACGCTGAGCCTGCCAGGGAACCGGACACTTACCGCGACTCTTTCTGCCCTGAGCTTCGTGAATGTCAGCGGGACTAGCGTCAATATCACAAATCCTGGGGGTACAGGCGCAACAATCACGCTGAGTGCGCTTACCGATAGCGCCGGGTCAAACCAGGTCTTGACAACCCCGTTGGCAACAACCAGCGTCACGGTATCGACAACCACTACGACTAATGACACGCTCACGTTCGACCCGAATCAGCTGATCACCGATATCCAAGCACTATCGTTTACGCCTTTCACTACCATTCAGCTTTCGGGAACATTTTCCTTCTCGGTACATCCAGGAGTGCCCGTTCGCGTCCAGCCGGGCAGTACGACCACTACGTGCACACTAGCAAACGTTGCATGCGTGGACGTGACGGAGATTAAAGGGGACGTAATTACGGTTGTCCCCTAGCGCTTGCTATCTATGAGACCCCATGTGCCTCATGATCGCGCTCTTCTTGCTCTGATTCTTGTCGCGTTCATTTCGAGCATGGGCGCGTCGTCTCTTGCGGCTGCGCAGGAGACGACTGTGACCGTGCAGACGCGCGCGCCATCAACCCTGGCCGTGGCAGGGAAGAAGACGTTGCAGTTGCCCTCCCTGATCGGTTCGGTGGCGTTGGAAGTTACCTGCGTCGGAATCGCGGGGACACTGCGGACAGTACAAGTCAACCTCGCTCCAGGCGCGCCGATTACCTTGGCCCAGACCGTCCAAACAGGAATCCCGTGCACGTTTACCCTTCTGGCGTATCACGACGCGGATGCCACTGGCTCCATTTTCTACGATGGCTTTGTCACCACCACCATCGCCGCTGGCACCACGCCGACCTTGCGAATTATCCTATCCCAACCGGAATCAGGCCAACCCATGGTGGTCCCGGGTCCACCAGCTGTGCTGACTACCTTGCCAGCCAATGGAGCGACCAATGTCCAACTGAATCATGAAATCAGTGCCACCTTTTCCGAAAAGATGCAGGCGTCGAGCCTGACAACAGCGAACATGAGTGTGGTAGCGGTAGCGAGTGGGGAAGCAACCGTTCCAGGCTTTGTGTTCTTCAACAACGAGACCAAGAAAGCGACATTCACACTGTCGGGGGGCGCCCTCCACCATGGCATGGCGGGCCAGTTACGTGCGGGAACCACCTATACCGTGACCATCACGACGGCGGTCAAAGATGCGAAAGGGCATCCCTTACCAGCACCAGTTACTTGGACGTTCAGCACGGTAAGCATGAAAGCCGCTGGTACCGTCAAAGCCCAACGGAAGATCTCAGATACCCAAGGGAATTTTACTGGATCGCTAGTTAGTGGAGACCAGTTGGGCATTGCCTTGGCGAAGATCGCAGACTTGAATGATGATGGCATTCCCGATCTCGCGGCAGGGGCGAGCGGGGATGATGACGGTGGCACAAGCCGGGGTGCCGTATGGGTCATTTTTCTCGACACCGATGGCAAGGTGAACGCGTTCCAGAAGATCTCGGATACTCAAGGCAACTTTACGGGCTCTTTGGACAATGCTGATCTATTTGGGCGAGCCGTCGCAGGTATTTGGGACCTGGACAACGATGGCGTCGAAGATCTCGCAGTGGGCGCTCCTCAAGATGGCGATGGCGGATCCAATCGAGGCGCGGTCTGGATTCTGTTCATGAACGTGGATGGGACTGTTAGTAGCCATACAAAAATATCAAGTACTCAAGGGAACTTCACAGGATCGATTGCGAACTTTGATCAATTTGGCCATGGGATCACCGCACTTGGCGATTTGGACGGAGATGGCATCAAGGAACTCGCCGTCGGAGCACCTGGAGATAGTGATGGTGGCGGGTCTGGTAGTAACGGAGCGGTATGGATCCTATTCATGAATCCTACCGGGACAGTGAAATCATCCACGAAGATTTCGGATCTCGCAGGCAACTTGACCGTTGACAAT